>CAKSJC010000112.1 GCA_934462885.1 uncultured Eubacteriales bacterium
GCTTTAAGCGGCAAAAGGCTTATACAAAATAAAACCGCAAACAAGCAAACTAAAGTTTTACGCATAATTTTCACTCCGTATGATTAAGTTTAGTTTACTCTATATTTACTTAAGTGATTCAGTCATTATGCTGAAAATCTAATTATTTACGTAAAATGCTTTATTATAAGAGAGTCTTTTATTTTATCAGATATCTTCACATGGTATAAACTCCCGTATATTTAGAAGCTCGTCTTTTTCCGACAGTGTATCCCCGTCTTTTTTTTCTTCGTTGCCATGACTTACAATAAACGTACAAGAAGAATCCTTGAGCGAAAGTTCTATTTTTGTATAAATTTCTCCCCTGAATTTTACAATTTCTCCGATCAAACGATGTATCTTGCCGTTATAAGGATCCCATTCTTCAAGATCGTGTTTTCCGCGCAAAAGGACGCTTCCGTTGTATTTCTCGGCAGTAGTATTGGTTATATAGTAAATATCTGTGTCACGGTATTTTTTATGGATATAATTCATCGAACATCCTTTTGAAAGGCGTTTGTCAATACCTATCTTAAGAAAAGACGGAAGATTAAAGTTTACCGCTCCCAAAAACTCTATCCTAGGCATATTATCAATAAATACATCCGGCGCAACTCCGAGTTTCTTTGTTACTTGATAAATCATATTTGCAGACACTGAATCGGTTCCGTCTGCTGACCTTTTGTTTGGCGGAAAGAAATACGCTATACCTCCCTTTTCGTTTGTGTTTTTATAGTATTGCTTAAAAACAGTGTTGTCAAGCGCATCAGCCCCGAAAATGGATTCAATTATTTTTGTAACCTCGGCGTCTTCCGGCGATGAAAAAGTTACCGCTTTATTTACGTTGTCGAACAGTTCGGAGCATTCGACAGCAGTACGCGGAAGTTCTCCGGTTGCGATTATTTTGCCGCCTTCATCAAAGAAATTCTTGATTATTTTTAAAGTCTTTAAGCTTATCACTGACATGGCGGGCATAATTATAAGTTTGTACTTCAAAATTCTGTTATTGTTTGAGAGAAATAACGTTGAATTATCAGTAAAAGAATGTTCTGCAACAATTTCCGGATGAATAAATGCGGTGTCAATGCCGACATAATTAAGAAAACTGTTCATGATCTCCATATAGTCTTCGTTTTTCGGTGTCCATGGATATTCAAAGCCTTTATTGTCTGACTGATAGAGATACACCATTGAATGAAGTGAATATATCGGATAAATTATCGCTGTTTCACATACATTGTTTCCTTGGGCGAGGAGTGACTGACATCTTCCGGCGAATGAAGCAAAATCCGCAAGATCGTTATTTTTTGAGAATATTGACCCGAATAGGTGCTTTTCATTATTGTCCGTTTCTTCTTTGGTTCTGTCTTCTCCAAGGTGTGCAAAAAGCATGTTTACGCCGCGCACATATGCGTTCATTGATTCTCTGTATACAATATCTTCGTTTAAGGTTTTATAATATTTGAACATATCTGCGGTCAATATACCGTCTCCGAGTTGATCTGCCGCACCTGCAGCTACTTTTACTGCGTTCAATCCGTAAAGATACGCAAACGGCATTGAAATTCCCGGAGCGGACGCAAATTTATGTATCATTTGTCCGTCTCCAAAAAGCCAAGACGAAGCTGTAGCTTTACTTTCAGCAGCGAATCCGGTAACGAATATACCTCTTGTTTTGCAGAAATCCGCCGCGGCTTTTAGATAACCGTCGCTGAATATCTCAAATCGGCAAGTCATAAGCATACATTTATATCTTTTTTCATGTCCTTCAAACGATCTGAAAAGAAGCGGATAAAAGGGCGCCGGATCAAATCCGTAAAGTTCTTCAAAACGTTTATTGAATACAGGACTCCACATACGTCTGTTCTGTCCTGTGTACATCAGGTTTCTGTATATGAAAATATCAATCGGAGACTTTTCGCCGTCGATGTATCCGAGCTTATCAAGAAGAACGCCGAACGTTTTCTGTATATATTCTGTAGAAACCGAATAATCCATAAGATCTATATAGTTAGCGTTTTTGTCCGGTTCGCAAACATACTCTTCAATATTCCAGTTTCCTTCCGGAGCTGTCCAAGAAAAAACACCGTCTTTCACAAATTCGCGCAAGTCTTTTATTTCAAGGTCGTCATTTACTGCGACAAGCGACATTAACTCGCCGCCGGTTTGAAGTTTCTTTGTGATTTTTTCGCCGCCGAAGCAGGAATACTCGTATTTATTGAGTATTTTACAGGTATATTCCGAAGACCTATCCTGAGAAGCAAGAAACTCTCGCATAATATATGTATCGTCAAGATATCCGAGCGCCAAAAGATCCTTTGCTGTTTCTTCATGTATCGCTTTGTAAGTCTCAAAATAATCGCTGCTATATGGCTTGATATCAAAAGAATCGTGTGAAAACGGTATTATTCCGCTTAATCCGGATTTTTTGTATCCGGATATAAGTTCTGAAATTTTATCATGCGACGTATAATCCTTATTATCGAGCGGAAGGTATATAAAGGGTGAGTTTTTTGCATATTCAATTTGAAAAGCTCTTTTTAAATTAGCGTAATTCTCAAGCATATTCGTTTTTTTCATTTTTTATCTCCACACTTTATTTTTAAATGAAAAATTTTCCATATTTGTGAAATAAAAAATAGTCTGTTCTTTTTTTGAACAGACTGTTTTTTATCAGGTCAAATATCTGTCTAGCCATGCGACCGCAAAATCCATGGCCTCTGCCAAGCCGTTTTTCATAGCCTCTTTTACGACGCGTTTATCCTGTGGTAAAGAAGTATCCGTATTAAGAAGCTGAATATATACTTTATCGGGA
Organism: uncultured Eubacteriales bacterium; assembly: GCA_934462885.1. GTDB lineage: Bacteria > Bacillota > Clostridia > Oscillospirales > CAG-272 > UMGS1696. The sequence continues at coordinate 2,834 of CAKSJC010000112.1, forward strand.
ACCTGCTTTCCCTTATAATCTTTCTCGGACATTATGATCATTTGCACAATATACTTATCCGAAATGTTTCCGTAACATATTATATTATCTTCTCTAACGAGAGGGCGATTTTTAAAAAGTGCAAAATCTCCGTTTACCGTAGATTCAACGTCATTTTTGTCGATTACCCAATCTGCCATACGTATTACCTCCCTATATTATAAATCACATTAACATTATACAATATTTTCTTTCAAATGTCAAGGAGTTAATCCGTATGGCGTCAGCTCAAAGAAAATCTTCAATAACGGATATGGTTTTCTTAACTTCATTCATTGTGTTATTGTACGAAAAACTTACGCGGACGCTTCCGTTTTCAATGCTTCCGAGACTTCGGTGGGCAAGCGGAGAACAATGATATCCGCATCTCACGCATATACCTGCCGAATTAAGATATTCGCCCACTTTATTGGGTGAATGATTTCCTATATTGAAGCTTATCGTACCTCCTTTGTATTCGCCGTAAATTACGCTGTTCGGGATTTTCTTGAGTTCATCTCCGAAATATGTCGACAGTTTCGATATATGACGGGAAATATTTTCTTCTCCTCTCATTTTTACCCAACGTACACCTTCACATAATCCCGCAATTGCCGGAAGCGAGAGGGTTCCCGCTTCAAGACGTTCCGGAAGGTCACTTGGCATTTCGGCTTCAAGAGAGTTTATGCCGCTTCCGCCTTCAATTAATGTGTCATAAGAAACTCCATCTCCCGAAACGAGCACCCCGCTTCCCATAGGCCCCATTAATCCCTTATGTCCCGGCATACAAAGAGAAGTTATTCCGCATTTTTTTATATTTATCGGAATATGTCCCGCGCTTTGTGAAGCGTCAACTATAAACGATGCGTTTATTTTTCGACAGAGGTTACCTATTTTTTCAATCGGCAGTACTTTTGAGCATATATTTGACTGATGAGTAGCTATGATCAGCTCGGTATCTGCTCTAAGAAGAGACGTTATATTTTTTATTGTTTCATCGTCATTATCTGATACTTCGTAAATATCTGCAAATGCCCTTCCCTCTCTTACAAGAGCTTCAACAGGTCGATACGAGGCGTTGTGTGCAAAACTGTCTATCAGAATATGACACATTCTTTTGCATAATCCTTTTATCGCATAATTAAGAGCTTCTGTTGCATTTTTTGTAAAAACCACATTTTCTTCATCAGAATCAAAAAGCGAGGCTATCTCGCTTCGACAATTATAAACAAGTTCTGCCGAAGCTGAGGATAAAGCGTGAGATCCGCGTCCCGGATTTCCGTACTTTCCTTTAACAGACTCCATAACGGCATTCACCACGCTGAGTGGTTTCGGATAAGATGTCGCCGCGTTGTCAAGATATATCATATATAGCCTCGCATTCCGATTATCTCGCCATACGCTATATTTTTTCTTTCAAATATGCGTTTCATATATTCGACATCGCTGCACATCAGTCTTATTCCGAATGAGCATCCTTTTTTCGTTACTGAAGGATCTACCGACACTATTTCTGCTCTTATTCTTTCGGAATTTGCCGCTCTTCTTGCTTTTTCAGCAAGAGTTTGACTTTTCATTGGAATTATACATTCTGACATTTTATTTTCCTTTCTGTGTATCTGTAAAAATCTTCTCTTACAGTATATGAATGAAAGTAGTTTTTGCCATCATGCTTCGTTGACAAAGAAATATATACATGATATAATCGATGTACATGAATGCTGAGGTAAGTGATGAAAAATAAAGATATTTACAACATAGAAATTACGGATACTAACGAAAACGGAAAAGGTATCGCCAAAAAAGACGGACTCGTTATTTTTATAGATGGACTTGTAACAGGTGATGTTGCGGATATAGAGATAATTTCAGAGAAAAAAAACTATTCCGTCGGAAAAGTTAAGAGAGTTCATTCCCCGTCTCCGTACAGAATCACCCCGATTTGCCGAGATTTTAGAAAATGCGGTGGTTGCACTCTTTCTCATGTGACATTTGATTTCGAAAATGAAATAAAAAGAAACTCCGTCCGTGCGGCATTCAGGAGAAATGCTCTTTCATACGACATTATTGAACCAACCTTGTCTGCCTCTGAAAGAACCGGCTACAGGAACAAGATATCACTTCGCTATTGTGCAGATACCTGCACTTTCGGTTACAGTATGCCGGAAACAAACAATATACTGCCGTTCAACGGATGTGCATTGTGCTCCGATGATTTCAACAAAATAGTTTTTTTAACAAATCAAAATATTGACCTGATAAAAAGTTTTTTTCCTGAAGCTTTATTTATCCGTTCTTCTTCATCCGGAGACATTGTAATAAGTATTTTATCAGCTAAGAAAATAACGGAAAACATAAAAAAAGCTTATACAAAGCTTAGCAAGAATTCTGTTCCGAAAGTCAGCGACATTGTTTTTTTGACAAATGACAAAGAAAACAATGAAAAGGCTTATATTTTTGACGACTTCATGGGATTAAAGCTTCGTGTAGATTCAAATTCATTCAGACAGGTAAATAAAGCAGCGTTTGAGATTTTGCTTCGAGAAGTTGTAAAGATTGAAAAAAGCATTAAATTCACAAAAGCTGCAGATCTATACTGCGGCTCAGGAGTTATAGGACTTATTTCGGCAAGAGAATTTCCGAGCGTTCATTTTATAGGAACGGAAATAAACAGAGATTCGATAGAAAATGCAAAATCAAACGCAGCATTAAACTCTATTTCAAATATAAACTTTTTTTGCGGCGACTCGGCTTCATTTAGTGAAAAGCTTCACAAAGATGAACTTCCCGATTTAATTATAGTCGATCCGCCGCGTTTCGGCTTGTCCGATAAAATGAAAAAAGAGCTTCTTGCTATGTTCCCCGAAAATATAATTTATATTTCATGCAATCCTCAAACGTTAGCGAGAGATGTTGCTGAATTAAATAAAAAAGGATATGAAATCAAAAAAAATGTTACCGTAAATTTGTTCCCTATGACAAGGCATGTGGAGACGGTTGTCCTCTTGTCACGGGAAACAAATCCACTGACGGTTGAGGTCAGAATGGAAGTGGAAACCGGCGAGATCAAGGAGCA
>CAKSJC010000113.1 GCA_934462885.1 uncultured Eubacteriales bacterium
CTCTTATCGCGATGCTCCTTCTCGGAATGTGTTTTATCTCGGTAGGCATTTTCGTTTCGACTCTCACCGAAAGCACGGTAACGGCTTCTATCGGAACGATGGCGATACTTCTTGTGTTTGCTGCGTCTTCGATATTTAACAGCCTTATCGACTCGTATTTCATCCGTTCGATTTTAAGCTTTATCTCGGTTTATTCGAGATATTCAAACTTCACCTACGGTGTTTTCGATGTGTCGGCCGCCGTATACTATATCTCGATAACGGCGATATTTCTGTTTTTGGCTGTACGTGTGTACGAGAGAAGAAGATACGCATAAAGGAGACTTGCCATGAGAAAAAACATATATAATCAGAGAAAATTTAAATACGGCTCGGTGGCAACGCTCTTTACAGCCGCGTTTATCGCGATAGTTGTTGTATTCAATATCGTGTTCAACGCTCTTGCAACAAAATATATGTGGTATGTCGATATGACCGCAGAGCAGGTGTTCACGCTTTCGGATGAAGCGCGTGATATAATGTCCGATATTACGGAGGATGTGAATATCTATTTTGCCAGCGAACCGGATGAACTTATGAGCGGTTCGAATTCATCGTATCTCAGATATATTTACACAACGGCGCTCCAGCTTGAGGAAGCGTTCCCGAACGTTCATGTGGAATGTGAGAGCGTACTTAAGAATCCCGCATTTTTCCGCGAGTTCTACAATACCGCGGCTACCGATATAGATACGGATTCCGTTGTCCTGGAGAGCGGCGGAGAAGTGCGCGTCTTTAAGCCGCAGGCGTTCTTTATTTTCAACGATACAAGCGACGAATCGACAGTCTGGGCGTACAACGGCGAAAAACGTCTTATCTCCGGTATAATGCAGGTAACTCAGACTGAAACTCCGCGCGTTACGTTTACGACTTCGCACGGAGAGGACATTTCGGGAGCCGTTAATCTTGCGACTATCTTTTCCGAAAACGGATTCGCCGTAGATACAGTCGATCTGACCTCTGATGAGATAGACGACGACTGCCGCATTCTCGTTATTTTTAACCCGATATACGACTTTATAGGAGCCGAAGCCGAGGATGCATCTAAAAACGAAATCGAAAAAATAGACTCGTTCCTTGATAATTACGGATGTCTCATGGTGTTCTCGTCTCCCGAATACGCTGATAACCTTACAAATCTAAACGAGTTCCTCGCCGAATGGGGAATAGAATTTGTCGGAAATACTACTGTCCGCGATTATGACCACGCAATGTCATCCGACGGATATTCCGTTGTTGCGCAGTATCAGAAGGATACGCTCGGCGCGTCTATATATTCAGACTTAAACGCTCTGTCCACTCCGCCGAAAACGATTATCAGAAAGTCCGCTCCGATAAACATTCTTTGGGACTCAGACGGAAGCACAACAGGAAACCGCACCGTTTCATCCGTTCTTAAATCTTACGATACATCTGAGCTTATAAAAGACGGCTCTTCGGTGGAGAAAGGCTCATACGATCTTGTAGCGGTATCGCGTGAATCAAGAATAGTAAATAACGAATACTATTATTCATACGTAATGGCTTTCGGCTCTCCGTCATTCGCGTCCTCCGCGTACATCAATACTAACGCTTACGCTAACGAAGATATCCTTTCCGCTACAATGAAAGCCGTCGGACGAGAGAGAGTCCTTGCAGTGCTTAACTATAAGCCGTTTGATAAGGATGAGATAACCGTTACCACGGCTGAAGCTAATCGCTGGACGGTTGCAATGACGACGGTTCTGCCCGCGATAACCGCACTCTGCGGACTTGCCGTTATAATCAGGAGAAAACGCACATGATTAAAAAACAGAAAATTCTGATAATAGTTTTCGCCTCACTTTTTGCGGTTCTTACGGTTTTGTACTTTGCGGTGATAAAGCCGCTTGTATCCACAGGCGAGAGCAAAGAAACAAAGCTTGAGCTTCTCGACGGGGAAGTCAAGATAAACGATAAGCTTACAAATTTCTATATTTTCAAGCCGATAGAGCGTTCGTCCATGCAGTCTGTCGAAGTTGAGAATGAGTACGGTACTTATAAGATATATCGGGACTCGTCAGATAAATTTCAGCTTGAAGGATATATGGGACTGACGTTTAACAGCGAAATGTTTTCGAGTCTTGTCGTGACAGCGGGAACCCCGACCGCTATGATGAGAGTGACGGCGGAGCCGACCGAGGAAGAACTTGCGGAATACGGACTTGATAGGCCGCAGGCAAGATGGACGGTAACTACAACGACGGGAGAGGAATTCACGATGTACGTCGGAGGAAATCTTCTCACCGAGGGAGGCTACTACGTAAGATACGCAGGCCGCGACGCCGTGTATATTATGAGCAACACTCTCGCCGATACGATCCTTTCTCCGGTGGAGGTACTCATCGATCCGATACTTCTTGCCGGAATGTCTCAGAACGAATATTACATGGTAGATGATTTCACTGTATGGCACGGCGAAGAATTGTTCGTTCATATATCGAGAGTTCCGGATTCGGAAAAGAAAGACCCGAACGTGGTAACCGAGGTAAAAATGAACTATCCTCTTCCCGAGGGAGGCGGAGCTGACGGAGACGGCACGTACTACGAGGCGAACGACAATAAATATTTCCAGATACTGTACAGTTTTATCTCTCTTAAAGGCGATCGCGTGGTATGCTTTGCACCGAGCGAAGAGGAGCTTGCGGAATACGGACTTTCTTCACCTGCGTACAGTGTTGTATATACGTTCAAGGATTACACGTTCATTCTGTTTGTCTCGGAAAAACAGGCTGACGGAAGCTATTACGCAGTGTCGAACGTTCTCGGTTATACGGCGGTGTGCAGCGTTTCCGCGGACACGCTTGGCTGGCTTGAGGACGGCGTTTTCGGGTGGATAATGAGTACTCCTTTCTTTGAGAATATAAAAGATGTGTCGCGAATCACCTTAAAGGGAAGCGGTATAGATGTAGATTACCGCCTGTCTCATTCAACGGACGCAGAAGAAAACGCGCTTCTTGACGTTACGGAAGTAAACAGCGGAACCGAGATACCGAATAAAGATGTACGCAATTTCCGCGAGTATTACAAAACGCTTCTCAACATCACGAATCAGCAGTACGTCGAGCTGTCCGACGAAGACCGCGCGGCACTCATTTCTGATGAGTCGAAGGTCATTCTCAAGATGACTTATGAAAAAACAGACGGAACGGTGTGCGAGTACAAGTTCTATAAATATTATTCCGCGTCGGAAGATAAACTCAGCAGCGGAAAAGTTTTCGTTACGGTAAACGGTACGGGAGAGTTCTATACGACGAACGATCTTGTAAATAAAGTAATAAACGATACGCCGCGAGTTCTTGCCGGACTCGACGTAGACCCGTACGGACACAAGTAAGTCACGGATAAAGAAAAAGAAATACCGGCACGCTTAAAAACCGTGCCGATATTTTTGATCTGTGATCGTTTTCGGTAAACCGAAATTTGAGCGCCGTGACTTTATGTTTATAAAAGAGTCGGCTCATTATCAATAGCTAAGTGCGGACTTTATCTTTATTTGAGCGCGGTCGCTTTATCTTTTACTGCTCGAAAGTCACGTCGGCGGAGGAGAGTATCTCTTCCTCTTCATATAGAGCATAGAGACGGTCCTCGACGGTCGTTTTTTCGTCAGTCAGCTCAGCGGCTCTGATGTAGTCCGAAGCTGCTTCTCCGAATAGTAAATCGTCTATTTCGACGATGCGCCGTTCAAGCTTTGATATCTCGCGCTCTACTTCAACTTTTCGCTTCTCAAGCTTTCTTCTCTCGGAATTTATTTTTTTTCGCTCAAAATATTCTTCTTTGGCGGTAGTCGGAGCGGGAGGCGCACTCTCGACGGAAGTCTGCGCGGTTCCGCTTTTTTCTTCAAGGAATCGGAGATATTCGTCGTAGCTTCCGCGGAAATCGGTAACGGGTTGACGAAGATCGATAAACCGTGTCGCAAGACGGCGCGTGAAATATCGGTCGTGTGAGACTGCGATTATCGTACCCGGAAATTCCGCGAGAGCGTCTTCAAGGGCTTCGCGCGACTCCACGTCGAGGTGGTTTGTCGGCTCGTCGAGGATGAGGAGATTCATCTTTGAAAGGATAAGCTTTGCGAGAGTAAGGCGCGCTTTTTCACCGCCGGACAGAACGGAAACTTTCTTTTCTATGTCGTCGCCGCGGAAGAGAAAGAGCGCAAGCGCGTTTCTTATCTCCGTTTGCGTGAGGGTCGGATAAGAGTTCCACAGCTCGTCGAGAACGGTGGAGTTCATGTCGAGATTTTGGTTTTCCTGATCGTAATATCCGACAGTTACGTTGTATCCGAACTCAATTGTTCCGCGGATAGGTTCAAGCTGACCGAGAAGAAGCTTTATAAGGGTAGATTTTCCGCAACCGTTCGGACCGGTTATAAAAACGCGGTCTTTTTTCTTTATAAGGAAGGAGAGGTCTCGGAAAAGTATGTTTTTTCCGAATCCCATGGTGAGATTTTTTGCTTCTGCAACATCGTTACCGGATTCTCCGGACGACGTGAGAGAAAAGTTTATGCTTTTCGGGAGCGCTTTCGGCTTTTCGATTTTTTCCATTCGTGCGATAGCCTTTTCGCGGCTTTCTGCGGCTATAATGTTTCGTTCGCGGTTCCACCTGCGTTGATTTTCGATATAAGCCTCAAGGCGTGCGATCTCCTTTTGCTGAAGCTCGTACTTTTTTTCTTCGTCGCGGCGTCTTGCCTTTTTTTCTTCAATGTAGCGTGAGTAGGGGCATTTGTAAAGATGCGCTCGGCAGTTTTCGATATCGAGGGTTTTGTTCGTTACCCGGTCGAGAAACATACGGTCGTGCGAAACAAGTATGACCGTCTTTTTGGGATTGTACGACGAGAGGTGATTTTCGAGCCACGAAAGAGCGTCCACGTCGAGGTGGTTTGTCGGCTCGTCGAGAATGAGTATGTCAGGCTCTCGCGAGAGGAGTCTTGCAAGAGCAAGCCGCGTTCTTTGTCCGCCGCTCAGGCTTGATACGGGAAGTGAGAAGCACTCTTCGCCGAATCCCAAACCTTTAAGCATACTTTTGCATCTTGATTTGTAGTGAAGTCCGCCTCCGTCGATGTATCTTGCGTTTACGGAATTAAGCTCGGATGACAGTCGTGAGAGAGTCGCTTCGTCGTGCGCGGTGTCGAGTTCTCTTTGTATTTTTGCAAGACGTATTTCGGCGCGGCACAGTTCGGGAAAGATCGCGTACATCTGACCGAGTACCGTCTCGTCGACGGGAGAATCGGGAGAATTTATCATATCCTCGCCGATACTCATAATGTTAAAAGCGTCGTCCTGATGGAGCATGTCGACATTTTTATCTTTTGCTATATATACAGAGCCTTCGTCAGGCGTATACTCTCCGCACAGCATTTTAAGGAGCGTGCTTTTTCCGCTTCCGTTCACACCTACGACGGCGAGACGGTCGCCCTCTTCAAGAGAAAACGTAACGCCGCCCAGTATTTCTGTGATTCCGACACGGAAGGAGAGGTCTTTGGTGCTTATGGAAATCATAACGGATTATATCTTTCTTCAATTATCTGTAATTGCCGTTTCCGTCGTTCTTATTCGGAATGGTGAACGCGCGGGTGGAGTCGTAATCGTTACCTTGCGGTTGATGAGCGTTCCGGTTCTGGTGTGAGTGTCTTACCGTTCCGTCCGCGTTATAATATACATTTCCCTGATGGGTATTATTATATTCGCTGTAACGGAGATCTTCTCTGTACGGATCGTTTTTTGCAGGCGAGTGCTGAGCCTGAGGCATACGGCGAGACTGTCCGCTGCCCGCATAGTAGTCGTAGCTCCTGTCATAACCTCTGTCGTAGCCTCTTTGAGGCTGAGGACGGTTTTGAGTGGGAGATGGTCTGTGGG
>CAKSJC010000114.1 GCA_934462885.1 uncultured Eubacteriales bacterium
GGCCTGACCTACGTTAGCGCTTACCGCGATAACTTCGCATCCCGGATATGTTTCCTTTAACCACGGAATAATGATAGACGTATCAAGTCCGCCTGAATAAGCAAGTACGATTTTCTTTATTTCTTTTTTCATTGTGAGAACCTCTTCTGAATTATTATTAATTTTTATGGAATAATTATACATCTGCATGAAAATAAATGCAATAGGCAGTATAAACAAAATGAAAGAAAAAACTCACGCTTTTATAGGAAAATGCACAAAATAGGTTTCTGCCGCGTTTTATGAAACAGTTTTAATATAATGTATTGGATGTCAATCTAAAAAAAATATTATACAAAAATGATTTTTAAGACCACATATTTACACGGTTACATACAAAAAAAGGGGATAAAATAACTAATGGATTTTTCAAAAGGAGAATTAAAATGAAAAAGGGAAAGAAGATAAAAGCTGCGATATGTGTATCAGCCTTGATAGTTGGCTTGTCAAATTCCGTATCGGCAGCGGGTATAAGATTTGCCGACGGTTTTTTTGATATATTTAAGATAAAACGAGAGCGTGAAGAGATAGAACTTGAGGATATTACGCCGAAAAGAGGAGACAACTCGCCGCGCGGATGCAAGGAACAGGGAGACGAACCCGAAGTTAAAGATGAAACAAATCCGGATAATGGAAAAAAACACACTCCGCGGCATACAGAAAAAGCGACGGAAAAAAGCGGCATATTCGATGAAAAAAGAATTTGTACATTTGAAAGCGGCTCTTGCAACTGGTATTGCAAGCATATGAAAAACGGCGAAAGACCTCCCATGCCTCAGGAAATGAGCTTTATAGAAAATCTTGACGGATATTTTCTCGGTGAGGATGAGAAAGTTATATATCTTACTTTTGACGCGGGATATGAGAACGGAAATATCGAAAAAATACTTGATGTACTGAAAGAGGAGGATGTTAAGGGAGCTTTTTTCATACTTGAAAATCTTCTCCGGAGGGATACAGATCTTGTGAAAAGAATGGCTGATGAGGGACACCTCGTGTGCAATCATACGGCAAAGCATCCGGATATGACGAAAAAGACAACTTTTGAAGAATTTAAGATAGAATTAAAGACAATGGAAGATCTTTACCGTGAGACAGTAGGGGGTGAGATAGCGAAATATTATCGTCCGCCGGAAGGAAAATTTAATGAGCAGAACCTTGAATGGGCGCGTGAGATGGGATATAAGACCGTATTTTGGAGTTACGCTTACGCTGACTGGGATAACAATAATCAGATGTCTCCCGAGCGTGCACGTGAAAAAGTCATATCCGGAACTCATAATGGAGAAGTCCTTCTGCTTCATCCGACATCGTCTACTAATGCCGCTATTCTTTCAGAGCTTATAAAAGAATGGAAAAGCATGGGATATCGTTTTGGAACGCTCGATGAATTATGTGTGGAAAAAGGGCAGTGATAAAAAATGAAAAATAATTTTCTCGGAAAAATTATTTGTTTTTATGTTCTGTTAAATATTTTGGTCATAAATGCCGAATCTTCGGATGTAGTTTTTTCATGGCACAGCAATAGGAAAAAAATCGCGCTGACTTTTGACGACGGACCGCATCCGATTCATACACCGGAGATACTTGACATCCTATCTGAGTACGGTATACACGCAACTTTTTTTATCATAGGAGAAAACGCTGAATGGAACGAGGAACTTCTTAGGCGCGAGCTTAAAGAAGGACATGAGATCGGAAACCACACATATTCTCATATGAATTTAAAAAAGCTTTCCTACGATGATATGAAAAAAGAGATAGAGGAAGCGGAAAAAGCTATATATGAGACTCTCGAGTATCGGACAAAGCTTTTGCGGCCTCCGGGAGGAAACTTCGGAAGCGATCTTTGCCGTGCAGCGTCGGAACTTGATTATACCGTTGTATGTTGGTCTGTTGATACGCTGGACTGGGCGCATACGCCGTCCGATAAAATTGTAGAAAATGTTCTCTTAAATACAAAAGAGGGGGATATAATACTTTTTCACGATTTTGTGTCAGGCGATTCTCCGACGCCGGCGGCGCTCAAAAAAATAATTCCTGCGCTTATTGATGAAGGATATACTTTCGTTACCGTATCCGAACTTATTAATTCAAACTGAAAAATATAGATGCGTCTCGTAAAAAACGAGACGCTTTTTTTTGCCCGTTCGGTCAAAAGAATTTGAAAACCACTTGACCCAAGGAAAGATAATTGATATACTAAAAAACACATGACGGAATCGGCATACACTCTCACTTTGACGATTATTTAATGAAAAAAATCTTTACAATAAAGCCCGCAACTAAAGAAATCCCACATAGAATTTTATAATTAGGCAGGATAGACTAAAAATGACTGATAAGAAAGAAATTTTTATAGACCGGACAATATATAACGGAAGACCGGAAGATATTTCCGCCAGACTTCAAAAAGAGGGCGCGGTATACGATTTTCTTGATTCGCTTGGAATAGAGTATCAGAGGATCGATCATGAACCAATATATACGATAGACGGATGCGAGGAACCGGATAAACTTCTGGGAATAGAGATATGTAAGAATCTTTTTCTTTGCAACCGCCAAAAAACTAAGTTTTATCTTCTGGTGATACCCGGAAAAAAGAAATTCTTTTCAAAAATATTTTCAAAGGAGATAGGAAGCGCAAGGCTTAGTTTTGCACCCGAGGAATATCTTGAAGAATTTCTTGACATAACTCCCGGCAGCGTAAGCGTTATGGGACTTATGAACGACCGGGATAAAAAAGTAGAGCTGTATATCGACAGCGATATTCTGAAGGAAGAGTACTTTGGGTGCCATCCGTGCATAAACACATCGAGCTTGAAGATAAAAGTAAAAGACCTTATCGAAAAGATTATTCCGGCAACAGAGCATGAGTTCCATTCCGTAACAATGCCGTGGGAATGCCCGGAAGAATAAAAGTCGAGAAAAAATTTTCAACGGGGCGCGTGGATTTTCTGCTGAGAGATCTACGCGCACCTTTTTCTTTTTAGATTATCTCCGCTTTTTCTGACAGGCTTTCCATTATTTTAGGGGTTACATTTTTCACTCCCATGGATTATAATGATAGTGTATCAGAATTTAAAACGGAGCGGAGTATGGAACTGATAGTTATAAACGAAAAGAAATTTAAGCTTATGCTTGACCGTAACGATATGGAAGCATACAGAAAAAAAGGAAGCGGAAAAGAGGTACTTCGTGAAATAATAAACGACGTCAGAGTAAAGTGCGGATACGCCGGGATAGACGGAAGAATATTCGTGCAGATGTATTCTTCGTCTGACGGCAGCTGCGAATTATTTGTAACGAGACTGAATAACAGGGAAACCAATGCTTCAGATACAGAGATAAGATCATCAAAAAGAGAAAAACTTGAAAATATAAACTTTAACGATAGAACAGGGAATATTCATATGCACTCGGGAGAAGAAAAGATTCTTACAGAATACAGAAAGAATATATACGGAAACCGAAAGAGCCATGTTGTATATTCGTTTGAAAATATGGAATACCTTCTTATGACATGCCGAAGGCTCAAAGAAGCGGGATATACGGCTTCAAGCACGTCGTATGCGGATAAAGAAAAAGGCGGATATTATTTGATTCTTGAAAATGAGACTCCTATTCCGGGAGAGAACTTCGGAACGCTGTGTCAAAGCTCGTCGTACTATTACATAAACGAGCACTGTAACCTCATATGTCCGAAATCTGTTGAAAAACTCTGGGATCTTGCACGGTAAAAAACTCTTTTTATAAGATTTTATAAAAAACCGTTGAATAAACTGTTCCGCCGTGTTAGTATAAGGTATAACGAATATCGGAGTGTTATAGCGGCGATGAACGAAAAAACAGAGAAAAAAATACTAAGCGATCGTGAAGTAAAAATTTGGATAATCTCCTGCCCCGTAAGAGTAACAAGAGTAAGAGTTGAAAAAGACGATTCGGGTAAAATCACGGTATTGGCGGATATATCATCATGTACTGACATAAAAGCAAAAGATATAGATTGCAGTATAGAATTCAAGAACATTAACCGCGAAACTATCGGAACGACTGAGCCGTTGACTTTTAACGGAGAGAGATTAAAGTATACGACAAGCGAGTACGCCGACGCATATTACGCAGATATAAAATTACACGGCGTAGTTCTTGAAAACGATGTACGTTGGAATAACGACGGAGACAGAGAGGGGATTCTTCTGCCGAAACAGCGCGTGATATGGCAAAGCGATCCCCTTTATCAGAAGATAAAAGCCGAGTGCGCCGGAATAACCGAAGCAAAGTATTATCCCGATACAATTGAGGGCGCATGGAGATGCACATGCGGAGGCATAAACCTTTGCGGAACTGAAAAATGCGCGTTATGCGGATGTGAGAAGAGTTGGCTTGACAGTCATTTTGATAATGATTATTTGGAGAACTTAAATCTTTCCGGAAAAGAAAACGAAAAAAAACGGAAGAAACCGCAAAAGCGCACCGGCAGATTTTCCGACAAGGTAAAAGGCGTAATCATTACAGTATCTGCATTATTTGCAGTTGCTTTGGTTTGCTTTACGGTGTTTTATATGATTCCTGCCGTCAAATATTCTTCTGCCGAGGCGTTTCTTGAAGAAGGAAAGTTCGACGAAGCGATACGTGCGTTCGACTCACTCGGAGATTTCCGCGATTCTTCGGAAAGAAGCGCAGAAGCGGCATATAAAAAGGCGCAGTTTATTACGGGAATTGACGACGTATATACAGTCTCAAGCGAAGATGAACCGTGGTATTCGATTACCGAGGAGGGTGTGCTTTCGTTTCGCAGCTCTGACTATACGGGATCATGGCGAGAGTTTACGGTTCCCGATATTGTAGACGGAACGATAGTACGTGAACTTGACAGAAACTTTTTTATGAATTGCGAAGACCTCTTGGAGGTTAATATTTCAGACTGCGTTGAAAAGATCGGAGAGCAGGCGTTTTATAATTGCAAAAAACTGTACAGAGTCAATTTTGGATCAAATATCATAGAGTTGGGCGCGAGAGCATTTATAAACTGTATTTCGCTTGAATCTATGGAAATTCCGGATACAGTTGAAAAAATCGGAATACGTCTTTTCAATAACTGTACTCTTTTGAAAAGCGTTGTTCTCGGAGAGGGAACAGACGAGATACCGGATTATATGTTCAGCTGCTGCACGTCACTTAAAAGAATTACAGTTAAAACCCCTGTCAAGGCAATCGGAAAATATGCTTTTTCCGATTGTGACAACTTTGAAAAGGTATTCTGCCGTTTTTCCGAATCCGACTGGATCGAACCTGAAACTGAAGAATACAACGAGGCATTTGAGTCGGCAGAAGTGCTCTTTGAATAAATGCGGATACGTAAAGACATATTAAGTTACTTTATCGAAAATGTTTTGCAAATAAAGAAAAACGCCGTTGGATTTCACCTGATAATATGGGTGAAATGTCCGCGGCGTTTTCTTGTACCCCTTATTTATCTATCCTTGTTTGGGGGTACTCAGCATTCTTCGTTTTCTTCGTTTCTTTTGTTCTGATTCTTATTCTGATTTTGGTTTTTGTTTTGATTTTTGTTCTGGTTCTGATTTTTGTTCTGGTTCAGCTGGTTTTGATTCTGATTGTTCTGATTACGATCCATTTTAACTATACTCCGTTTTTTCGGAAATTTTTCCGTGTTCTTTTGCTTTTTTATTTCCTCAGGGTACGCATATATTATTTAACATTTTATAGAGTAATATACGCTTTTTTTATTTTATACCGTATATTTTTTTAACGCACAAAAGAATTTCGGCAGTCTGAGCTCGGCTTAGTACGGCGTTCGGAGAAATATTACCCTCTCCGGTACCCTTAAAT
>CAKSJC010000115.1 GCA_934462885.1 uncultured Eubacteriales bacterium
TCATAACAAGGAATGAAAGCTTTGTCATGAAATCCTTTGTGTACATTGTTTTAAGTGTAGAGAAAAAGAACTTCGACATACCCTCGACAAGCTTTAATGTGATATTACCGGTAAAACCGTCGGTAACAAGTACATCGCACGGTCCGTTCGGGATTTCTTTTCCTTCAACATTTCCGATAAACTTAACAAACTTGTTTTCTTTCAGCTTTGCGAAAGCGTCGATCTGCACCTGAGTTCCTTTATGTTCCTCTGTTCCGTTATTAAGCAAACCAACAGCCGGATTAATGCCATAAAGATTTTTCATATAAATCGAACCCATTATCGCCCACTGGACAAGATAATCGGCTGTCACATTTACATTAGCGCCGGAATCCATCAGAAGTATTGGTCTTTCAAACGGCATTATTGTCGCTATACCGGATCTCTGTACTCCTTTTATATTTCTCACAATGAGCGAAGAACCGACATGGAGCGCTCCCGTATTTCCTGCGGAAACAAACGCGTCTGCCTTATCTTTCAGAAGATTGAGTCCGACGCTCAAAGATGAATCCTTTTTTGCGCGCACAACCGAGAGTGGGTCGTCTTCCATCGTGATCTCTGTCTCGGTATGTACGATATCAAGTATCCTTGAATCATTTCCGGCTGATTTAAGGTATTGTTCAATTTTCGGTTTATTTCCGACAAGTATAATTTTTGATTTGTATTTCTGAGATGCAAGAAAAGCGCCTTTT
Source organism: uncultured Eubacteriales bacterium (assembly GCA_934462885.1). Lineage (GTDB taxonomy): Bacteria > Bacillota > Clostridia > Oscillospirales > CAG-272 > UMGS1696. Next base: position 732 of record CAKSJC010000115.1, read on the forward strand.
ACTATTTCGGCAGGAGCGTTATCTCCTCCCATAGCATCAATAACAATATCCATATCCAACTCCACTTATTTTATTTTTATTAAAAAAGGATCTTTGATATTTCGTCCGTCTTTTCAAGAGCGCGTGCCGCAATCGCTTCATTTCTGGCTCTTTTTCCGCCCTTTACTTTTTGGTTAAGAGGAGCTACTACCCCGAAGTTTGCGTTCATTGGCTGAAATACCGTTTTATCTCCGTGTGAAATGTACCATGCCATAGCGCCTGTCATGGTTTCTTCCGGGAATATAAACGATTCTTCTCCTCTGCTCCTTCTCACAGCGTTGATTCCCGCCACGAATCCGGAAGCAGCAGATTCAATGTATCCCTCTACTCCCGTCATCTGTCCGGCAAAAAAAATATTATGGTTAGTTCTCATCGAATAATCCGCGTCGAGTAGTTCAGGCGAGCAAAGAAACGTATTCCTGTGCATTACGCCGTAGCGAAGAAATTCAGCGTTTTCAAGCCCCGGTATCATTCTGAACACTCTTTTTTGTTCCGGGAAAGTAAGGTGCGTCTGAAATCCGACGAGATTGAACATTCCTCCTGCCTCGTTCTCGCGTCTGAGCTGAACTATCGCGTAATATTCTTCTCCCGTTTCGGGATTTTTTATTCCGACGGGTTTCATAGGTCCGAAGCGAAGAGTATCCTCTCCTCTTTTTGCCATAACTTCAACAGGCATACAGCCTTCAAAAACTTTTATTTTGCCACCGCACTCGAAATCATGCAGTTCAGCTTCTTTTGCGGTAACAAGCGCATTATAAAAAGCTTTATATTCGTTTTCGTTCATCGGGCAGTTTATATAATCCGGAGTTCCTTTGTCGTAACGAGAAGCATAAAAAGCTTTCGTCATGTCGATAGATTCTGCGTCGACGATAGGAGCAGCGGCATCGAAAAAGAAGAGACTTTTATATCCTATCATATCGGATATTTTTGAAGCAAGCACGTCCGATGTGAGAGGACCTGTCGCAACTACCGTTACCTCGTCATCGGGAATATCAGTCGCTTCCGCTTCGACTATCTCAATATTTTCACATTCTCTGAGCTTACTTGTAACATAATCCGAGAATTTGTCTCTGTCTACCGCAAGCGCTCCGCCTGCCGCTACCCGCGTCGCTTTCGCCGCCTCCATTATGAGAGAGCCCATACGGAAAAGTTCTTCCTTCAGAAGTCCTGCGGCGTTTGTCAGTTCTGCCGAGCGAAGAGAATTTGAACAGACAAGTTCGGCAAAGCCGTTGCTGTGGTGAGCGGGAGTTTTCTTTTCCGGTTTCATCTCATAAAGAGTTACCTCTGCTCCGGCTTTTGCCGCCTGCCATGCTGCCTCGCTTCCGGCAAGTCCCGCGCCGTATACATTTACATGATTTTTCATTACAAATGATCCTAAACTTAATTGTTGATAGATAAGCTAAATTTAACTGTATTCTGAGCTGTTTACAAGGTATTTAGATCGACTGCCGTTTCATGTCATTTTTCGGCGGTATTTTCTCCGTTTTTATCCTCGGATGAAGCTTTTTGCTCTGATTTATATCCGCATCCCTCTTTTTTACAGAAAAGCTGATTCTTTCCTTTTTTCTGATATAACATTCCGCCGCATTTAGGACATTTTTCGTTAGTCGGCATATCCCATGATGAGAAATTACACTCAGGATACCGTGAACAACTGTAAAACACGGTTTTATTTTTGCCGTATTTTGTAACAATATCAGCTCCGCATTCCGGGCATTTTACACCGAGAGATTTTACTTTCTGTTTTGTAAATTTACATTCAGGGTATTTCGAGCAAGCCCAAAAGCTCCCGTATTTTCCGGTACGCAGAACCATATCAGAACCGCAAAGTTCACACTTCATTGGAGCGATTTCAGCCTTTTTTTCAACGAGACCCTCGTTGGTCTTGGAAAGAGGCTTTGTATTCTTACATGCCGGATAATTCGGGCAAGCCGCAAATTTTCCGAATCTTCCGTTTTTAACTATCATGCGGCTTCCGCAATGTTCGCAGATGATATCCGTTTCTTCCGCGGGTATTTCTACTTCAATATTTCCAATTTCCTCAACTGCTCGGTCAAGCTCTTTCTTAAAATCGTCATAGAAATTTTCCAAAACATTGAGCATCGTATCGTTACCGCTTTCAATATCATCAAGCTTATCTTCCATTGAAGCTGTGAATTCGTAATCTACGATATCGGGAAAATGCTTGCACATAAGTTCTGTTATAACTTCGCCGAGAGGAGTCGGAACGAGAGATTTACCCTCGCGTTTTACATATCCTCTTGAAATTATCGTTGTAATTATAGGAGTATACGTGCTTGGACGTCCTATTCCTTTTTCCTCAAGGAACTTAACAAGAGACGCTTCCATATATCTTGCGGGAGGTTCTGTAAAATGCTGTGAAGGTTTTACGTTCTTCGCACTAAGAAGTTCTCCCTCGCTTATTGCAGGAAGCTTCGTATTTTCGTCCTCAGATTTCGGGTCGTCTGTCGACTCCTCGTAAAGCGCCATAAAACCGGGGAATTTGACTGTATATCCGCTCGTCCTGAATAGGTATCCGGCGCATGCAAAGTCGCTCTGAACTGTTGAAAGCTCCGCGGATTCCATTTGGCTTGCGATAAATCTGTCCCATATAAGTTTATAAAGCTTATACTGATCTGATGTGAGATATTTCTTTATCTTCATCGGTTCAAGCTTTGTTCCGGACGGACGGATCGCTTCATGTGCATCCTGTGCTTTTGCTTTCGTTTTATACACTCTCGTTTTTTCGGGAACGTATTCTTTACCGTATTTTTCCTCGATATATGATTTTGCTGCGATTTTCGCTTCATCGGCGATTCTTAACGAGTCTGTACGCATATACGTAATAAGACCCTGTACTCCGCCGTTCTCGTTTCCGAGATCCACGCCTTCGTAAAGTTCCTGTGCGACTTTCATCGTTCTCTGCGACTGGAAATTCAGTTTTCTGGAGGCTTCCTGCTGCAATGTCGATGTGATAAACGGAGGCGCGGGATTCTTAAACTTCTTCCCTGTTTTGATCTCTTTGACCTTAAATTTTCCGTCAACCACCGCGTTTACTATACTCTGCGCATCGTTCTCGGATTCAAGTTCGATCTTTTTACCGTCCTCGGCGCTTCCGTAAAATTTTGCGGTAAACGACTGACCGCTTTCAGTTTCAAGGAGCGCCTCTATCGTCCAATATTCTTTAGGAACAAAAGCTCTTATTTCGTTCTCGCGCTCAACTATGATACGGGTAGCGACGGACTGAACTCTACCGGCTGACAGACCGCTTTTAACGGTCTTCCAAAGGAACGGACTGAGTTTATACCCTACAATTCTGTCAAGCATACGTCTCGTCTGCTGAGCATTTACCGTATTCATATCTATCTCACGCGGATGCTTTATAGATTCCTTTACCGCGCTCTTTGTAACTTCGTTGAAAGTTATTCTCTTCGCTTTTTCCGCCGGAATATCGAGAGCTGTTACAAGATGCCACGCGATAGCTTCCCCTTCTCGGTCAGGGTCCGTTGCGAGATATATACAGTCAGCTTTTTTTACTTCTTTTTTTAGATCTTTAATAAGATCGCCTTTACCTCTGATATTTATATAATGCGCTTCAAATCCGTTTTCAATATTGATTCCAAGCGTCGATTTTGGAAGATCGCGCACGTGACCTTTTGAAGCTATTACTTTATATGCTGATCCGAGATAACCGTTAACGGTATTTGCTTTCGGAGGAGATTCCATTATAACAAGATTGTGCATTTATTAACTCCGCGCCGGGATCTCCGGCAAAAATTCTTATTTTTGTAAGTAAATTTCAATCGTTTTCAGACTGCATTATATCTTCCTCGGAAACGCGCATGAAATATCCGCCTCCGCCGCATTCAACCGCGCCGGAAAGTTCAAGCGCGGTAAGCGCACTCATAATAAAGTCTATTGAAAACTCGCTGTCTACCAATTCGTCCGGAAGTGTCGGGACGTTCGGTTTCATTTTATTTTATAACCTGATTTCATTTTCATCAAGCAGATCAAATTCAATTTTCTTGGATATTACCGTTTTTTTATCAGAATTTACAGTTTGTTTTTTGTTTTTTCGATTACTATTTTTCTTTTCGCTCCGGAAAAGTGAAGAATTAACGCTTCGGTCGTGTTCATTTATCTCTTTTTCGCCGAAATCATCTGATCGAACATCATCTTTTGATGGTTCAATCATCGTTTTTTCGTCATATCCGGCGTTTTTTGCCAGCTTGCCTCCGTATGATCCGTTTCCGTAGTAGTTATGTCCGCTGTCTCTTGCACTTATCCGCTCCTTATCCATAGATTCCTTGGAGAGAAAATCCATATTCAGATTCCGCAATTTTAAATGCGCTTTTTGAACATTTACGGTCGCGGGATACAAAAATTCAAATTCGGAAAGAATATCTTCGGCGGTTACAACCGGAAGCGCACCGTCGCAGATTAGCTGATTTGTACCTTCAGCTCCGTTTTCTCCAATCTTGCCGGGAACTGCAAAGAGTTTTCTGCCCTGTGCGACTGCGTTTCTTGCAGTGATGAGCGATCCGCTTTTAAGGTCTGCTTCTACCACCACGGTAGCGTCCGAAATCCCGCTCATTATTCGATTTCTCACCGGAAAATGGCGTCCAGCCGGCGGTGAACCCGGAGGATATTCCGAAATCACAGCTCCTTTTGATATTATATTGTAATAAAGATTTCTATGCTCACGCGGGTATATCACATCGACTCCAGAACCGAGCACAGCTACTGTTTTTCCGCCTGCGTCAAGAGCGCCGGCAAGAGCCATGCTGTCCGCGCCGAGCGCCATTCCGCTGACTATCACCGAGCCTCCGAATGCAAGACCTGCACCAAGAGAATACGCAATACGTCTGCCGTAATCCGTCATCGTTCTCGTTCCTACCACAGTAGTCAGCAGATTATCGCTGCAATTCGGCAAAGTTCCGCGAGCATACAAAACGACCGGCATATCGGGCATAGTTCGGAGAGAAACAGGATAATCCGAATCAAGCGGCGTCACTACATACGCGCCGACAGCGCGGCATTTATACAGTATAGAT
>CAKSJC010000116.1 GCA_934462885.1 uncultured Eubacteriales bacterium
CTCTTACAGGTCACAAAAACAACACCGGTATCGGTATTGTTGATAATGGGCAAGGCGCGGTGTTCTCAAAATTCACTCTCGCCGATTTCACACCTAAAACTCCCTCCGGCGAAACATTTGTCAACCCCGTTATAGCTGATGGCGCCGACCCGAATATTCTCTATTACGACGGTATGTATTATCTTTACTCGACGAATTATGCTACCGGATATAAGGTGTTCACGTCTCCGGACCTCGTTCACTGGATTGACGGCGGAGTCGTAATCTCCGACGTTGCCTCTGTCTGGGAGCTTAACAATGACGCATCTTGGTATTATTGGGCTCCCGAAGTTATCGAACATAACGGAACATTCTATATGGCAATGACTGTTGATCAACACGTTGGATTTGCTACCGCAAAAAGTCCCTCAGGTCCTTTTGTCGCCGAATCTGCATATGTCATTGAGAATGCGATCGACGCTCACATTTTCATTGATGATGACGGTAAAGCATATCTCTACGTTGAATCCGGAGATGAAAACAACTATGACTGGATACTCGCGTACGAGTTAAACGACGACATTGTTACATTGAAAGACGGCGTACCTCACCGTATCATAAAGCCGACTTCAACATGGGAGAGATACTCATGGGACTGCACCGAAGGACCGTTTATTCTGAAGCACAACGGATACTACTACTTAACATATTCCGGAGACGCTTATGATACTAAAAACTACTCCGTCGGAGCGGCAATCTCCGACAACCCGCTTGAGGGATTTGAACGTGTAGATTATAACCCGATTTTCAACTCTACTTATGAAGTTTACGGTCCGGGTCACCACTCATTCTTAAAGTGCAGAAACAGCGACGAGTACATTATCGTATATCATAAGCATACAAGCACCGAAAAGTTTACCACACGTGATATCTGCATCGGACGCGCACGTTTTTCTCCCACAAAATCGGGAGTAGACAGACTTGAGATTTACGTGCCCACGTTCGTACCTCAAGAGTATCTCGACAGATAGTATGCAAAAGATCTTCGCCGTCTCTCGAAAAAGAGAGACGGCATTTTTGTTTTCTCATCTTAAAGAACTCTGTCTGCCGCAAAAAAACAAAAACTACATGATACTACATACAAAAAATGTCGTACCCAGAAATGCTGAAAACTTTCAGAAAACATCCGTCGTTCTCTTTTCTAAAAGCTTTCAGTGTAATACAAATAAAAAAATGTTTTTTCTCCGCACTTCTCAGATTGAAAATCAAAAAGCGGAAAAACTTTATAAAAAGTTTTTCCGCTTTTTGTTATACAAAACAGTCCGTCATTGTCATTTCAGACACTTCATGATAGATTATTCTTCGTTTTCGTCTTCCAGTATAGGCTTTTGACAAGCCGGGCAAATGACGTCTTCGGGATTTACTGTATCGTCGAAATACACCTTACCGCCGCAGTGAGGACACATTGCGCAGTAAAACTCTTCTTCGTCTTCGTCTTCATCATCACAGCATCCGCAGCAGCATTCGTCGTCGCACTCGTCATCGTCGCTGCAATCATCATCGCAGCAATCGCAGTCGCAATCATCGTATATAAGCTCTTCAACTGCGCCGAGGTCTTCGTCAACTTCTTCAATGTACTGATTGCATACATCAAGCTCGTCTCTGAGAGTTTCGATCTCGCCTGCCATCTGATCGGCAAGCTCCGCAAGAGCGGATATGATCTTTCCTTCGGGGGTCGTGAGGTTAAGGTTTGTTCCTTCGATAAGTCCTTTGATATAAGAACTGTACTCTTTCGTTGTCATAAAAAACTTCCTTTCTGTTTTTATATCAGTTAAGGCTACTCATTACCGGGCAGCCTTAACAGTCATAATATCAAAATTGTTTTTGTTTAACGATACCAAACGCTTACGCTCTTTCGAGGTATTCGGATGTGCGTGTATCTATCTTGATCTTATCGCCTGTGTTGATAAAGAGCGGAACTCTGATTGTAGCGCCCGTTTCAACAGTAGCGGTTTTGGTTGCGCCTGTAGCCGTATCGCCGCGCACGCCGGGTTCGCAATCTGTAACTTCAAGCTCAACGAACATCGGAGGTTCAACCGCGAAAGGCTTTTCCTGATAAGAATGGATCTTGCAGATCATTTCTTCTTTTACGAATTTAAAGTTTTCTCCGATAAGGTCTTTTCCGATCGGAACCTGTTCAAACGAATCAAGATCCATGAAATAGTAAAGATCTCCGTCGTTGTAAAGATACTGCATGTCCTTACGCTCAATTCTCGCGTCGTTGTATTTATCTGTGGGAGAGAACGTTTTTTCAACAACCGCACCTGTAATGACGTTTCTGAGTTTTGTTCTGACGAAAGCCGCTCCCTTGCCAGGCTTTACATGCTGGAACTCGATAACCTGCATTACCTGTCCATCCATATCGAAAGTAATTCCGTTTTTAAAATCTCCTGCTACTACCATAATGTATTACCTCTTTGCTCAGAGGTAAACTCCTTTCATGTTTATCTGTTAATAAATACACATTATTTTATAATATTTTCATCCGTTTTTCAAGAGAAAAAGAGTATATTTTTCTGAAAATCTTTCAAAAAAATATTTTTTGTTATTTCAAAAAAGCCGTGGAACTCATTCTGCGTGTTTTTTATCTATTTTTCTTTCAACAAGCTTCACAAGCTCGACTATCGGGATAACAAGGAATCCGAGTCCAATCGCAACTGCATATTCTCTGAATCCCACCGCGGTAAAGTTGAATGCATTTGCAAGAATCGGTATTTCGCACACGGCGGTTGTTAGAATAAGGCTTATTACCGCTGCGATATTGAGCACCTTATTCATGCCTTTAAGCGATAAGAGGCTCTTTCTTTGCGAACGGAGATTAAAGCTGTGGAATATCTCCGCCATTGAAAGTGTAAGGAACGCCATCGTTATGCCGTGCGCACTGTTTGTGAGAGCAAACGTACCGGACTCGAAATAATTACCGAGAGCAAAGCTTACGAGTACGAGCACCGAGACGAGCACTCCCTGATATGCGGTGTCAAAACCCATGCCGTCTGCAAAAATTCCCGATTTTGACGATCGCGGCTTACGCTTCATTATATCCGCCTCAGCCTTTTCAAGGCCGAGTGCGAGAGCAGGAAGCGAGTCCGTGATGAGATTTATCCAAAGAAGATGAACCGGTTCAAGGACGGTAAATCCGAGAAGCGCCGCCACAAATACCGTTATAACCTCGCTCATATTAGATCCGAGCAAGAACTGTATTGCTTTTCTTATGTTGTCGTAAATTCTTCTGCCTTCTTCAACCGCTGAAACGATAGATGCAAAGTTATCGTCCGCCAAAACCATGTCCGCAACATTTTTGGTAACGTCTGTACCTGTAATGCCCATTCCGACTCCGATATCTGCGGATTTTATCGACGGAGCGTCATTTACGCCGTCTCCCGTCATCGCGGTGACGTATCCCGCGTTTCTCCACATATTGACTATCCTCGTCTTATGCTCCGGCTGTACTCTTGCATAGACAGATATATTCTTAAATTCTTTTTCAAATGTTTTATCATCCATTGCGGAAAGCTCGCTTCCCGTTATGGCGTACATACCGTCCCCGATTATTCCGAGTTCTTTCGCTATTGCAACCGCAGTGTCTTTATGGTCTCCGGTTATCATTATCGGGCGAATACCGGCGCTCTTACATTCATCTATCGCTGCCTTTACCTCCGGGCGAACAGGATCTATCATTCCCTCAAGCCCGACGAAGCAAAGATCTTTTTCCATTTCTTCGGGTTCATATGATTCGGGAGCTTTGTCGTATTTTCTGATGCCCGCCGCAAGAACGCGAAGCGCTTCATCAGCAAAACTCTTGTTTGCCGATAATATCTCGCCGCGAATCTCGTCTGTCATGGGGATCATTTTCCCACCGCGAAGAACATGCGTGCATTTTGCGATAACCACATCGGGCGCACCGGTCGTATGCTGGATAAATCTGTCGCCGTCCCTGTGAACGGTTGTCATGAGCTTACGCATTGAATCAAACGGAATTTCGCCGATTCTCGGGTGATTCACCTCAAGTTCGTTTTTATAAAGCCCCATTTTTGCCGCATAGTTTACGACAGCCGTTTGAGTGGGGTCTCCGACCGACTCTGTTTTGCCGGGCGCGAGCTTTGCATCCGTGCAAAGAGCAAACGATTCTGCAGTAAGCTTTTTGTCGTCGCCGTAAGTTTTTACGACGGTCATTTTATTCTGAGTGAGAGTACCGGTTTTGTCTGAGCAAATTATCTCCGCACATCCGAGGGTTTCGACCGCCGTGAGATGACGGATTATCGCATTTTTCTTCGACATTATGGTAACGCCTATTGACAATACGACTGTAACGACCGCTGCGAGTCCTTCGGGAATAGCGGCTACTGCGAGAGAAACCGCTACCATGAACGAATCTACGATAGTATCTGCGTCAAATCCGTTTCTGATTATCTGAACTCCGAAAATGACTATGCATATACCGAGCACCAGCCATGTAAGTATCTTCGAAAGCTGAGTGAGCTTTATCTGAAGAGGTGTATCTCCGTCCTTTGCACTTGTCAAAGCGTCTGCAATTTTACCCATTTCGGTATTCATTCCCGTACCTGTAACTACCACAGTTCCTCTGCCGTATGCCACGGTACTTCCCATGTATACCATGTTTTTTCGGTCGCCGAGCGGAACATCCGTTCCGGTTCCCTCAAGATTAATTATATCTATAAATTTATTGACGGGAACTGACTCTCCCGTAAGAGCCGCTTCCTCCACTTTTAAGCTGAAGCTCTCGATTATTCGTCCGTCAGCGGGAACAGCGTCTCCGGCTTCAAGAAATACTATATCTCCGGGAACAAGGTCTTCGCTTTTTATTGTCTTTGTTTCTCCGTCGCGAAGTACTTTTGATGTAGCGGCTGACATTTCCTGCAAGGCTTCGATCGCATTTTCGGCTTTATTTTCCTGATAAACGCCAAGCACGGCGTTTATCAAAACAACCGACAAAATAATTATTACATCCGCAAAGCTTTCGCCCTCGATCACTGCAAGAACTCCGGATACAGCGGCTGCCGCAAGAAGGATTATTATCATCGGATCTGCAAGCTGTCTTAAAAACCGTATCACGATAGAGTCTTTTTTTGCCGCTTTCAGCTTGTTTTTGCCGATTTTTTCGAGTCTTGAGACAGCTTCGGCTTCACTGAGACCGTTTTTTGACGTTTTATTTTCGACCAAAACCGATTCTACGTCTGACAAATATTCTTTCATCTGCTGACCTTTCTCCCAAATGAATATTATTACAAAACGCTCAATATTTGTGCGTTCTTATTATATTACCACGAATCAGTACGTAAATCAATAAATATATGATGTTTAAATAATTAATTTTTATACTCAAACAATACCAACAAGCAGCGGCAAAATATTTCATCTAAAACTCTTGACAAACATGGAGTTTTATACTATAATTAAAAAGCTGACGTGATGACAAAGCCGCGTTAGTTTACCTTTGGGTAATAACTTGGTACGGAGAAGTACTCAAGAGGCCGAAGAGGCGCCCCTGCTAAGGGTGTAGGTCGGGTTAACCGGCGCGAGAGTTCAAATCTCTCCTTCTCCGTTTTGTGAAAACACAATATACAGCACTAAAATCTGCTGTATATTGTGTTTTTTCGTTTTATTCGGATAACTATCCGCATTTCATATTACGGTTAGAATTTTACCGTTATTATACCCGCATTTTTTCTCATAATATAACTGTCACCTCTTCAGGCACGATCCGTACACGTCAAAAGTAAATGAAGCTGCTG
>CAKSJC010000117.1 GCA_934462885.1 uncultured Eubacteriales bacterium
ACAAGATCAATGTTTCCGAGCTTTCCCGTCAGCTCGGCTGCAAGATAGTCGAGATTTCCGCACTCCGCGAAGAAGGAGTCATGGAAGCCGCCGAAGCCGCTATTGACGCGGCAAAACACACAAAAACCATCCCTCAGCACAGCTTTTCGGGTCCTGTCGAACATACTCTCGCTCATATTGAGGAAGCAGCGCTTCACAATCTTCCGGAGGCTCAGCAGAGATGGTACGCTATTAAGATTTTCGAACACGATGAAAAAGCCATCGCTCAGCTTAACATTGGCCAAAAGATTCTCGATCACATAGAAAATGATATTAAAGCCGTTGAAGAAGAGCTTGACGATGATGCCGAGTCCATCATAACAAACGAACGTTACGTTTACATAGGTTCAATTATAAAGGCTTGCTACAAGAAGAAAAACGCAGGCAAGCTTTCAACCTCCGATAAAATAAGGTCGTTACAAACCGTTGGCTCGGTCTCCCGATTTTCGCGGTTATAATGTTCTTGGTTTACTATATCTCCATGGTAACGGTCGGCAGCGCAGCTACCGACTGGGCAAATGACGGTGTGTTCGGCGACGGCTGGCACCTGTTCGGTATAGGCTCAAGCGCTTATGAAGAAGCTGACGGCGAATACTCCGACGCACTTAACGCCATCAACGCTTTCGTCGAAGTTGATCCCGAAGCTGAAGACTTCAACGCTGCAACCGCTTTGGAAGATATGAAAGATTTCGTTCCCGAATCAGAGAGTGAGACGGGAAGCGTAACTATCGAAGACGAAGAAACCCTCGCACAGAGTGATATGACCGTATATTACTCCGAAATACCTTCCGATGCTGATGAAGAATCCACAATCGGCACAACATATCTTGAAGCTGTTGAATACTTCAGCGAACATGTTGACGACGAATTTGCAGCTCCGGATCCGGCGGATTACGGCGTATGGATTCCCGGTATCCCCGTGCTTTTGAGCAACGCACTCAGAGTTGATTCTGATAATCCTGTTTGCCCCGAATGGCTCAGCGGACTTCTCCTTGACGGTATCGTGGCAGGCGTCGGCGCAGTACTCGGATTTGTTCCCCAGATGCTTGTACTATTTTTCCTCCTTGCGTTCCTCGAAGCTTGCGGTTACATGGCTCGTATAGCATTCGTCCTCGACCGTGTATTCCGTAAGTTCGGTCTTTCCGGTAAATCGTTTATCCCTATGCTGATCGGTACAGGATGCGGCGTTCCCGGTATCATGGCTTCACGTACTATCGAAAACGAACGCGACCGTCGTATGACTATAATGACCACAACGTTTATCCCTTGCGGCGCTAAAGTTCCTTTCATTGCCATGATCGCAGGCGCTATATTCGGCGGTTCTGCTTGGGTGGCAACCTCCGCTTACTTCATCGGTATGGCTGCTATCATTATTTCCGGTATCATGCTTAAGAAAACAAAGATGTTCTCAGGAGATCCCGCTCCGTTCGTAATGGAGCTTCCGGCATACCACCTGCCTACGCTTTTGAATGTTCTTCGTTCCATGTGGGAGCGCGGCTGGGCGTTCATTAAGAAGGCCGGCACGATCATTCTTCTTTCAACAATATTCGTTTGGTTCACAACTTACTTCGGATTTACGGACGACGGCTTCCGTATGCTCGCCGAAGATGAAATTGACTCCTCGATTCTTGCTATGATCGGCGGAGCTATCGCTTGGATATTCAAGCCTCTTGGTTGGGGTACATGGCAGGCAACAGTCGCTTCAATTACCGGTCTTGTTGCTAAGGAGAACATCGTCGGTACTATGGGTATCCTTTACGGCGCTTCCGGAAACGTATACGCTACTCTCTCCGAAGTGTTCACAGGCGTAACAGCTTACTCATTCCTCGTATTCAACCTTCTCTGCGCACCTTGCTTCGCAGCAATCGGAGCAATCAAACGTGAAATGAACAACGCTAAGTGGACATGGTTTGCTATCGGTTATCAGTGCGGTTTCGCTTATGTGATAGCTCTCATTATTAACCAGCTCGGAAATCTGTTCACGGGAAATGTAAATGTAGTAGGTCTTATCGTTGCTCTGATAGCTATAGCCGCTATCGTTTACATGCTGGTTCGTCCGTATAAAGAAGCTACAAAACTTACTAAAAACGTTAAAGTAAGCTAACTCAACTCTTTGCAAAGTCGGCAAATCGTGCGTTGCTCCTCAGCGTTCATCCTCCTGAAAAAAGCTACGCAACGCACGATTCGCGCCTTCTTATATTAGACTATTCGGCAAAAAGCCGCTGTCGCATTCAGAATCAGTGACAGCTCTTGAAAAATCCAAAGTTTTGGACAAGAGTTCGGGGAAAACTTTTTAGAAAAGTTTTCCCCGATTTGTTTTATAGAGCGTTAAAGAAAAAGCATCGTTCTTCCTTAATTTTTCCACAACACATACTTTAATCACAAATTCAACATTCAGTCCTGCCATCCCATATAATGTCTTTTTTGTATATACTGATACTGAAAAAAGCGATATCAATCAGTTATACCGTTTTGAAAAAGTCTTTCAGATATCATTATTGCTTTACAGCATTTTTCAAGATTTGATGCCGCAAGCCGCAAATTCTCCGCACTTCGAATATATTCTCCCTCCTCGGCAAGCAAAACCTGTGTTTCCGGCGGAAGAGATAAAAAATATTTTCTCGTTGAACTGCTATTACATATTAACTCCTTAAGGTTTGCGTAGTACACGTATATTTCTCCTCTATTTCAAATTCAAGAAATCCTATATCTTTTTCAAGATAATCAATTATAGTATTTCCCGACATCTGATCCGGATATTTATAGAGACGGATAAAACAAAGGAGGTTTTTATGCATGAAGTAATGATCTCACAAGGATATTTTTTGGCCGTGATTGCCGTGGCTGTACTTATTTTTTTCATTATCTTCGGTCGGACCATTCTTCGGATGATAATAAGAAAACTCGTCAAAAGAAAACGTACAATAAAAAAAGATATATCCCCATAAATGAAGGAGCGATCTTTCTCGAAAGGGAATATAGCCTAACGCGTTTGTGTTGCAAATAATTCGCATTCAAAAAGAGATACCCGCGGGTAAACTGTAAAAACAGCTGCCTTGCAAGTATCTCTTTTCTGTTTCATGTAATCAGCAATTTTCTCTCATGAGACGCATATTATTTCAAGATATTTCTTATTTCTTGTTAATGCGTTTCAGGTACGAATCGTAACGATTGCGTGCTATTATGATGAAGTTGCCCATCTCTACGCTGTTGTATTCGCATACGAGAACTTTTCGGGAACCACCCATTGCATTGTATCTTGCTTCGATTCTCTTGTACACCTTTTCAAGGAAATCCATGTCTTCCATGATTCGCGCCGCTTCCTCGGGAGACGGGAACTTGTACTTCATATCAAGAAGATACACAAGCGCCATCTTGTCTTCTTCAAGACGTTCAATCAGTACTTCGTCGTCTCCGACAGCTTCGATTCCTTTTTCCACAAGCGCGAGATATTCTCTAATCTTTTCGGGTGTCGTCCATGACTGATTGTATATCTCTTCGTTTTCCACATCACCGCGAAGAATAGTGCCGTTTGTGTTATGGTCTTCCATGTAGTTGTTGTAAACGGCGTAATAATATTCTTTCATGTATTCGCCGGCAGCGCCGTAGTAATACGTGGTAAACTCGTCAATAACAGCGTCAACGTCAATGTAAGGATTCCACATCAGCTTTGCCGTGATGTAAGCATTGAGATATGACATAAAGCCGCCCGGTTCGCGATTACCCTGCATAAAGAGCATCGTAATGCCGTTTTCATAGAAATACTGAATGTTTTCCTGCATGATTATTGAGTGCGGTGTCGGACACATCAGGTTTCCGAAATCAATAACTCCGCTCCACCAGTACGGCATACGGCAGAATTTTTTCCATTCTTCGAATTGTTCGCGGACAGCGACGCTTTCTTCGTCGGTGCCGTTTGCAACGTGTGAGCCGTAGTTAACAAAGTGTACCATTACGTTGGGGGGACATTCCATATTCAGCGGCGGCAGATCGTACTCGCTGTACATCATAGTTGTGATGATCTTGTCCGGGAACGCTTCTGCAACTTTATTTATAAGATAGAACAGTGTGCCGCTCTTTCTTCCGCCCGCCGCTTCTGCGAGAGCGTTGCAATTTTCACATTCACATATTCCGGCAATGCCGTCGCCGATACTTACGCCCCAATATTTGATACTCGGGCTTTTAGCCATCTGTTCGCCGAGAACCTTGATTATTTCCGCAATCAGCTCGTCGTTCGACATACATAGCTGAGAATCCGAGCCTGCGTGTATGCTTGCGATACGGTATCCGTCGCCGTCCCGAGTCGAGGCGTATCCTGTTCCGGCGTCTCCCGGTATCTTTGAGTATGCGTACCATTCAGGGTGTTTTTCATAGTATTCCGCTGTTGGGATGATTGTTCTCGGAAGAGTGTGCCAAAGATGACCTATGGTTCTTGATACGGCTCCGCCAAGCTTATGCTTGGCATAATAGTCGCCGAAGTTAACGTCATAATATTCCAAAAGCCTGTAATCGAAATACGGAAGCTCAAGGTTAAATTCATCTTTTTCAATACCTACTGTCGTACTGTGCGGTATATAGTCGACGGTCGACGTAAGATATTTGCAGCCGCAGTTATCCTCAAAAAAGTCATAAATCGCCCAACGGACTGTTTCTTTCGTCTGACCGTAGATCATAAGTTTGCCGTCGTGTTCCGCAATGAGGAAGCCTTCTTTTTTTGCAAGTCTTTCGCATTCGGGATCAAAGTTGTCCGAAAAAGGGTATGTATCAATTACAACCTCAATCTTACCCGCCGGTTCTGATGTATCAACTCCGGTGACTTTGTTTATCATTTCATTGAACAGAGTGACTTCTCTTTCGCAGTTTCCGTCAACATCCGTTACGGAGTAGTTTATCTTGCCGTCGTCGACAAGAACAAGCTGTTCCGTATCGTTTATATTTTTGTACTCGACTTTATCCCCCACACCGTTTTTCAGCGATGCGTTCGGTACGCCTGTTGCCGCCAAGGTGCTTAATGCAAGCGCTAATGATATGAATTTTCTCATAACCTCTTCCTTTATACTAATTTTTTATCTGAACATGTTTTTACTTTGCTGACACCTACGCTTATCGTGACAGTCCGGCACTGCTGTCTAACATTTCAATTTAAAATGCTCTTTTTTATTTATTTTTCATTTATATTTTATCACCGAGTTTTAATGTTGTCAACCGTTACACACAAATTTAGTTATATTACATCTGTTTTTGAAAAATATTATGTGTAAATTGCTCACAAAAATTGTTAGAGTAAAACACAAGCGCTTGAATTATGCGCCTTTCAATAAAATTTATGTGTCCTGCAAATCCTTTTTTCTGCCATGCTGCCGAAACGTTTCTTTACGTCAGATCTTCCGCTTTGTAGTTGATGTATTCTGAAAGTTCTTCGATGTTTTTGACAAATCCTACTGCAAGAGCTGAGAAAAGCGCTGCCCCGACAGACGCCTCTTCTCTGTTGGCGCTCAACGACACAGGCATCTCAAAAATATCTGAAATTATGCTTTGCATCGTTTTGTTTTTTTGAACCGCACCTCCGGAGGCAACTATTTTGCTCTTACCTTCTATATCCGCAGCAACGAAAAAATCATAAAGTTCCCGAACGATTCCATGTAAAATGCCGAGCGTGAGATTAGCGGGTGTAAAATTTTTCTCATCTATCCCATAAATTGCTCCTCTG
>CAKSJC010000118.1 GCA_934462885.1 uncultured Eubacteriales bacterium
TAACGGTCCATAACGGCAGCGCTCACTGCAGGCAGTGAAAAGGAGCATGCGTCCGGTGGATGCAGCGGTTATTTCCCACGAGCAGCCGTCAGGCGCAACAAGGCAGCCTTTCTAAAAACCCCCGCCGGAGACCGCGGAGCAGAATGGAACTATCTCAAAGGATGCCTTCTGACGCAGAGAGGATATTACTTCGACGCTATGAGATATATCGAAACGGCATGCTATCTGGATCCGTCAAATCCGGAATACAACGAAGCTAAAAATAAAATGAAAGCGCGTTCATCGTCTTTCGGCGAGGAATACAGAACGGCGAATAACGTCGGAGGCTGTGATATCTGCGGAACTTGCTCTACGCTTATTTGTTGCGACACATGCTGCGAATGTTTAGGAGGCGACTGCATAAGTTGCTGTTGACTGTAGGAGTTGAGGCGAAGCAGGATACATTATGAAAAAAACTTCAAATAAAACAAAAAATATAGCTGTCTGCGGAGTTTTTGCGGCGCTTGCAGCGGTTTTCCTATACATCGGTTCTTTTACCGTTTTCGATTTGTCTATACTTATGGTGTGTGCCTTAGTTACCATGCTTATTGTTATTGAGTGCGGCGTGAAATATGCGTGGATATATTCTTCGGCTGTTACCGTTATCGCAGCGGTTCTCATACCGCAGAAGATTTACGTTATAGAATACGCGCTGTTCTGCGCGGTCTATCCTATCTTAAAACTGTATTTTGAAAAGCTGAGACAAATTTTTGCCGTTCCGCTGAAAATATCGCTTCTTGATTGTATGCTTTTGGTTTGCCTCATTCTCGGACAAAAGGTATTTCTCCTCGGCGACGACTATTTTTCGCTTAATTTAATTACAATGTGCGTCGGAACGGCGTTCTTTTTACTCTTCGATTTTGCTCTTACGATGTGTGTTTCTTTTTACTTGGTAAAGCTTCACAAAAAAATCAGAAATAAATTTTTTTCTTAGTTTTAAATTAACAAAAATGACTCTGTTTCGTTGACAACAGAGTCATTTTTATTGTATAATAAATTTGATTGTGAAATTGTTTTTCCGAGCCTGTCATAAAACATATAAATTCCATTTCACACAATATGAAAAATTATGCGTAATGCAGATTCGGAGTAAAAAAATATCGCACCTGAGAGAACCTTTGCGGCTTTCGTGTGATTTTAGGAAAATTCATCACGGGACATTTTGCCCGATCAATACTAAGGAATAAAAGTATAAAATATGTTGAAAAGTATGACAGCGTTCGGACGCGCAAGAGCCGTTTCGTCCGACGGATCACTTGATATTACGGCTGAAATACGAAGCGTCAATTCGAGATATCTCGACTGCACGGTCAAACTTCCGAGAGTGTATTCGTTTCTTGAGGAAAAAATTAAAGCGTACCTGTCCGAAACCGGCATTACCAGAGGAAAAGTTGAAGTTTTTATAGGGATAGACGTATTAAAGAAACAGGGTCTTGAAATATCTCTTGATGAAGAAGCCGCCCGCGCTTATATTTCCGCACTTTACGAATTGCGGGATAAGTTTGCGCTGAAAGACGATATTTCCGTTATGAAAGTCGCTTCAAACCGCGATATCTTCATTGAAAAAAAGCCCGATGATGATATGGAAAAAGACTGGGCGGAAGTAAAAAGCGTCCTCACCGAGGCAATATGCGGCTATAACGAAATGCGTGCGAAAGAAGGAGAAAACCTTTGCGTTGATCTGTTAAAGAAAGCAGAGGGAATAAAAGCGTGCGCATCGAAAGTAAAAGAAATTTCGGAAGCGGATATTTCGGGATATCCTGCCAAACTCGAACAGAGAATAAAGCAGCTGTTACAGGATTTTAACGTTGAGACAACGGAACAGCGTATACTTACCGAAGCCGCGATCTTTGCCGACAAAGCGGCAATAGACGAAGAACTCGTGCGTCTTTCGTCTCATTTCGCGGCGTTCTCCGATATAATAAATTCAAACGAAGCGGCGGGAAGAAAACTCGACTTCCTTGTGCAGGAGATAAACCGCGAAATAAACACGATAGGTTCGAAAGCGGGAAACACCGAAATTTCTCATCTCGTCGTGGAAATGAAAACAGAACTGGAAAAGATAAGAGAACAGATACAAAATCTCGAATAGGGATCATATATTGATTTTTTTACTTTCACATACGGAAAGGCGAAGACGTAAATGAAGTTTGTAAACATCGGATTTAATAATATGATAAATTCGGATCGGGTAATCGCGGTGATTTCCGCTGATTCCGCACCGTCGAAAAGACTTATACAAGAAGCAAGAGATAACGGACGTGTTATAGACTGTACATCCGGTAAGAAAACAAGGTGCATTATAGTCATGGACAGCGACCATATAATCCTATCGGCTATACAGAATGAGACCGTGTCCGTAAGACTTAACGGCGTTGACGACCAAACGGAGGCAGAAGCATGAACGGAATAGTGTTTGTAATTTCAGGTCCGTCGGGAAGCGGAAAAGGAACGGTAGTCGATATACTGCGAAAGATATATCCGAACGCGGGAGTGTCAGTTTCGGCAACAAGCCGCGAGCCCAGAGAGGGCGAAACAGAGGGAGTAAATTACTACTACAAAACGAGAGATGAATTTGAAAAACTGATAAAGAACAACGAAGTACTTGAATATACGGAGTACAACGGCAATTATTACGGAACACTGAAATCCGAAGCGGAAAGAATAATCGGAAGCGGGCAGGATTTGATACTTGAGATTGAAGTCGACGGCGGACGTCAGATAAAAAAACTCCTCGGCGATGACTGCGTTCTCATAATGCTTATGGCTCCGAATTCCGATGAGCAGGAAAAGCGTCTGAGAGAACGCGGAACCGAGTCGGACGATGTGATTAACGGAAGACTTGAACGCACACGCGAAGAAATAAACGAAGCGTCGGCGTATGACTATATAGTGGTAAATGAAAACAAAAAAAGCTCGGAATGTGCCGGCGTTATTGTGTCGATAATAAAAGCTGAACATAAAAGATACAAAAGAAACAAAGCTTTCATAGAAAATTATTTCGGATAAATATTAAGATTTATATATTTTTGAAAGGTGAAAAAAATGATCTATCCTTCAATCGGAGAACTTCTCGGAAACAGCGGAATAAACCGCTACACACTTGTAGTTGCCACAGCAAAATGCGCACGAATAATAACTGACGAGTATGTTAAACAGAGAGAATATGCGGAAAAACTTGCAATAGGCAAAGATGCCGAAAAGAGTAAGAATATCGCCAATATGATAAAGCGTGAGTACAGAGATGAAAAAGCCGTAAAGCTTGCCGTATCCGGACTTTACAGCGGAGAATTTAAGCTTATCATGCCTGACGGAAAAGAAGTATTTCTCGGAGCATCATCCCGTGAAAACGCTACGGAGTCTGCTGACAACGAAAATTGCACCGAAGAAGCAAAAGAACAGGCTGCAGAATAAAGTTTAATTTTTGACGGAGATGCGGTACGAATCCGCGGCATTTTCGCAAAAACATATCACGGTGGAGGGATTATCAAATGGCGGAAACGGCAGTTGTATATATTCTCGATATCCCGTATCACGCTGATAAAGGGTATACCTATTTTATACCGAGTGAAATAAAAGATTCCGTTTTTCCGGGATGTCTCGTTGAAGTTCCGTTCGGAAATGGAAATCGAAAAATGACCGGCATCGTGACAGAATACGCCGGAAACATGACCGATGAACGATTAAAGCCCATCACTTCCGTTTTCGGGGAAGAGCCTCTTCTCACGCAGGAAATGATAGGGCTTTGTCGGTTTATAAAAGAATATACTCTGTGTACTTTCGGAGAAGCCGTCAGATGCGTTGTTCCTTCTCCGGCAATGTCAAAGATCGTTACGTATTACAGAATTATTCCCGAACGGGAGAGAGTTTCGGACATTCCGATTTCAAGAGCTTTGGAACAACTCGGCGAAAAGGGAAAACAAGTGTATGCACTGGCTTCCTCGCGTGAAAGATTCTCTAAGCAGTCGATACAGTCCGAGTTCAGTTTTGACTGTACTAAAATTTTGTTACAGTTTATAAATCTCGGATTATGTGAAAAATGTACGGAGATCAAGGGAAACGCTGGAGTAAAGACCAAAAAGCTTATTTCGTTATCGGATGAACTGAAAAGCGAGATCGAGCGTGATCCCGCTCTTTTCGGTGAGGTACTTTCTCAAATCAAAGGAGAAAATCGAAAGAAATTATTCTCCGCTTTGCGGGATTCCGACGAGGTAACAGACACTTCGTTGTTCACGGAAGCAGGCATGACACCGACCGCGGGAAGAAACGCTGCAGCCGCGCTTATGAAAAAAGGATATATAAAAATATCGGAGGAAGAAGAGTACCGAAACAGCTTTACCGCGGAAAGACTCGGCGAGATTGCGTCAGCATACAGAAAATCTCCTCTTTCTGAGGAACAATCGGCGGCAAGAGACAAAATACTTTCTCTGTATGAGTCTAAAAAGCTGTGCGCCGCGCTTCTCCACGGCGTGACCGGTTCAGGCAAAACCAACGTCATAATGGAAGTTATAGACCGTGTGATCGAAGATGGACGCGGAGTTATCATGCTTGTTCCTGAGATTGCACTGACTCCGCAGACAGTCGGGATATTCCTCGGACGGTACGGGGATAATATTGCGGTCATTCATTCCGGACTTTCCGCCGGAGAAAAGTATGACGCTTGGAGACGTATAAAACGCGGCGAAGCAAAAGTCGTAGTCGGAACGCGCTCCGCGATATTTGCACCTCTGCCGGATATCGGCCTTATAGTCATAGACGAAGAGCATGAATATACCTATAAATCAGATACAAATCCCAAATACCTCGCTCATGATGTGGCGCGGCGCAGATGTCTTGATCACGGAGCAATGATGCTTCTCGCTTCGGCAACCCCGTCGGTGACCAGTTATTATAAAGCGAAAGAGGGGGTATATGCTCTCGTTGAACTGAATCGAAGGTACGGCGGCGTTCCCCTTCCGGAAGTGAAAATATACGATATGCGCGGGGAAGCCTCGCGCGGCAACCTGTCTCCGATAGGCGCGCTGCTTGCGGACAGGCTTATGAAAGATAAAGCCGATGGGAACAAATCGATACTTTTCCTAAACAGACGAGGGTATAATAATTACGTTTCGTGCCGAAGCTGCGGCAAAGGTTTGAAATGTCCGCATTGTTCGGTCACTCTTACGTATCATCAGAGAAAGCGCATAAACGTTTCTCCAAACGACGAAAATTATGAAAAGCTGAGGTGCGAGAACGGGTATCTCATGTGTCATATGTGCGGATACAGGAGCGAAGTCCCCGAAAAATGTCCGGAATGCGGAAAAGAACACCTCCTCTTTATGGGATGCGGAACGCAGAAAGCCGAGGATGATATCGTTTCGATGTTCCCTGATCTGCGCGTGTTGAGAATGGACTTCGATACAACGAGAGCAAAACATTCTCATGAGGAGATACTCTCAAAGTTTCGTTCCGGCGAGGGAGATGTTCTTCTGGGAACTCAAATGGTGACGAAAGGCCACGACTTCCCGCGCGTTTCAACGGTGGGTGTGCTGAATGCCGACAGCGCCCTGTTCGCGGACGATTACAGAGCATCGGAGCGGACGTTTTCGATGATTACGCAGGTCATAGGACGCGCCGGACGGGATGAAGTACCCGGCTGTGCCGTGATCCAGACGTATAACCCCGAAAACGAGATACTTCTCCTCGCGGCAAAGCAGGAC
>CAKSJC010000119.1 GCA_934462885.1 uncultured Eubacteriales bacterium
GGTTTCCGTTGTAAGCTCACCGTCGATCACACCTGAAAGCTTTGCCCAGCCGAGAGTTACCGGATCGGTGTCGATTGCAAACACCGTGTGTCCGTCGGTTTTGTAAGCGCGTGCCATGGAACCGCCGATAAGACCGAGTCCGATCATTCCGATTTTCATGATAATACCTCCGGTTTTTATTTAACCGCGTCGAGAACGCGTGTAAGAGAGTGCATAACATCGTCAAACAGCTCGGGCGTCAGAGATTGAGGACCGTCGCAGAGAGCTTTTTTCGGATCGTTGTGCACTTCTATCATAACACCGTTTGCACCTGCCGCAGCGGCAGCGAGAGCCATAGGCTTTACAAGGCGCGCTACGCCTGTTGCATGACTCGGGTCAACGACAACGGGAAGGTGAGACAGCTCATGAAGCACGGGAACGGCTGAAATATCAAGAGTATTTCTCGTGTAAGTTTCGAATGTTCTTATTCCTCTCTCGCAGAGGATGACGTTTTCGTTTCCGCCTGCCATAATGTATTCCGCACTCATGAGAAGTTCTTTTATGGTATTCGCGAGTCCTCGTTTCAGAAGAATGGGCTTTTTCGTTTTTCCGAGTTCTTTCAATAACTCAAAGTTTTGCATGTTTCTTGCGCCTACCTGAATAACGTCAACGTTTTCAAAAAGCGGAAGATGAGCGGGAGTCATTATTTCGGTAACGATCGGAAGACCTGTTTCCTTTTTTGCTTCAAGCAGAAGCTCAATTCCGTCCGCACGAAGACCTTGAAAATCGTAAGGCGAAGTGCGCGGTTTGAACGCGCCTCCGCGAAGAAGAGTAGCTCCGGAGGCTTTGACAGCTTTGGCTACTTCAATTATTTGTTCTTCGCTTTCGACAGAGCAGGGACCGGCTATCACCGCGAAAATATCTCCGCCGACCGTCGTTTTGCCCGAGATATCGATTATCGAATCTTCGGGATGAAATTTGCGATTTGCGCTTTTGAACGGCTCGCTTATCCTTTTTACGGATTCTACGATATCAAGACCGTTGATCATATCCTCGTCGATTTTGCTTGTGTCTCCGATAAGTCCGACAACAGTCGTAAATTCTCCGCGAGAAATATGAACGTCAACTCCCTGTGAGCGTATCCAGGAGCAGAAATTGTCGAGTTGTTTTTGAGTTGTTCCTTTTTTTAATACTGCTATCATGATCTTTCCCCCGTATTTTTATAGACAGAAACAAATAAGAAAACGGTATTCCCAGTGTTAATACTGTGAAATACCGTCTTTTATATCAATATAAAACCGATCGCAGCACAAACACTCTTACTTTTTCATGCTCTGATAAAAGTAAGAGTAATAATATGCGTTTACTGCAAAGCGGTTATTCATACCTTTGTTTCCTTTTCTGAAGATATTCCGATTCTAACACAACGACAATATATTGTCAATACATGATTACGTTTTTTTTCAAAATCTCTTTTTTTCACCGAAAATTTATTATATTCTAATATATAATTGTGAATGTTTTACACTGTTTTTTATAAAAAAACGGTAAATATCACTCTTTTTGAGGAATAACGGCGGAGATTATCAGTCTTGCAGCTTCGAGACGGGCGGATTTTTTACGGTCGGATTCTATGACGTTCCACGGTGCGTACGAGGTGTTTGTAAGGCGAAGCATATCGTCGCGCGCTGCGTCGTATTCGCTTCTCTTAGCACGATTTCGCCAGTCTTCTTCAGTTATTTTGTGAGCTTTTTCGGGAGTTTCCGTCCTTTTTT
This sequence comes from uncultured Eubacteriales bacterium, assembly GCA_934462885.1. GTDB lineage: Bacteria > Bacillota > Clostridia > Oscillospirales > CAG-272 > UMGS1696. Next base: position 1,755 of record CAKSJC010000119.1, read on the forward strand.
TGAAACGTTTTAGCTGTTCTTCATCGCTCACTTCGAACCATAGCTTTACAATAACGGCGCCGTCGTCAAAAAGAAGCTTTTCAAAAGTGTTTATCTCGGAATAAGCGCGCCGCCATTCCTCTTCGGTACAGAATCCCTCGATCTTCTCAACAAGAACCCTTCCATACCAGCTGCGGTCAAAAAAAACGATATTCCCGCGCGCGGGCAAGTTTTTCCAAAAACGCCAGAGGTAATGATGAGCTATGTCATCTCCTCGGGGAGCGGAGATCGGAACAATCTTATATTGTTTGGCGTCAAGCTCTTTCGTAATGCGGCGTAAAGCGCCGCTTTTGCCTGAGGCGTCAAGCCCCTCTGCAACGACGATGAGATAACGGTCCGATTCTTTTAATTTTTGCGCAGCCAGGCTTATTTCTCCTTGAAGCGCGCGCATTTCTTTTTTATATCCTATGGTCTTTTCTTTTTTTTCAGTTTGATTTTCCGTCATAATAAAGTCTCCGTGTGTTCGTTTTTACTATTATTTGCAGTTTTATGATTTCCGATACGTAAAAACAGTTTTATTACTTGAAAAAAATGTAAGAATATGATAGGATAACATAAAGAAAAACAGCGGAGGGAATGGTACATGGATGAAGAAATAAACTTATACGGCGACATATCAACTCTCCGCGGAGTCGGGGAAGCAAGACGCGCAGTGCTGTCTAAAATGGGAATAGAGACAGTATACGACGTTATATCGTGCTATCCGCGCGCATATCAGAACAGAGGAGACACGGTAACACTTGGCGAGATCAGGGAAAAATTGAAAAGAGGAGAAAGCGGTCCTTTTTCGATTATTGCGACAGTTTCGTGCGAACCAAAATTTCATATGATACGTCGCGGGATGACAGTAATTAAGTTTCGCGTATTCGACGAGAGCGATTCGGCTGAAATTACGTATTTCAATATGCAATATCTTAAAGATGTCATACACACGGGAGCGCAGTTTCGTTTTTTCGGAAAATTCACCTATGAACATTCAGGTATCAAGAGTACAAGTCCCATATATGAGCCGTATTACGACGGCGCTCCTCTTCCGGATATAGTTCCCGTATATCCGTTGTCGTCCGGAATTACTCAGAAAGTCATGTCAAATCTCGTCGGGGAAGCTTTGAAAAAATGCCTTGGTGAGATTAAAGAATATATGCCGTCGGAAATACTGCGGGAGATGAACCTGCCGACATACAGGTATACGTTGGCGAATATACATCATCCGGAGAGCCTGTCTGCGCTTGAGACGGCAAAAAGGCGTCTTGTATTCGACGAACTTTACATGATGTTTCTGTCTATCAATCTCGGCGGAGAAGCCGCTAAGAGAAAGAACACGGTAAGGATAACCGATACGGATATCACCCCTTTCCTACGCGCCGTCGGATTTGAGCTGACGGGAGCGCAAATTAGGGCGATAGGGGATATTATTTCGGATATGTCGGGAGACACTCTCATGAACCGCATGGTAACAGGAGACGTGGGATGCGGTAAGACAGTCGTTGGCGCCGCCGCCGCATATGCGGCTGTAAAAAACGGGTACAGAGCGGCAATCATGGCGCCGACTGAGATACTCGCAAAACAGCATTACAGCGATTTTTCCGAACTTTTTTCAAAGCTTGGGATGCGCGTCGGACTTATCGTCGGAGGACAGAAGAAAAAAGAACGGGACGCCGTAAAAGCCGGCCTTGTTTCCGATATTGGCGTAGACGATATAGATATAATAATAGGTACTCACGCGCTTATCTCCGAAGGTGTGGATATACATCGTCTCGGACTTGCGGTGATCGACGAACAGCACCGTTTCGGCGTGATGCAGAGAGCTGCTCTGTTCGGAAAAAACGAAGATGTGCACTGCCTTGCAATGAGCGCGACGCCGATACCTCGGACTCTTACACTTGCCGCATACGGAAGCGTGGATGTCTCAAAAATTGACGAACTGCCGCGCGGACGCCAAAAGGTAGATACATTTTTGGTAAACGAGGGATATCGCGAACGGCTAAACGGATTTATAAGAAAACAAGCTGAAGCGGGTCATCAAACCTACGTTGTTTGTCCGGCTGTCGAAGAAGCGGAGAGCGGAAAAAACGAAGATAACTCCGAAGAAATGGCTGATATTGAGCTTGTGTCACGATTCGGCGATACATCGGTTCCGCTGAAAGCCGCGACGAAATTTGCGGGATACCTATCGGACGCACTTCCAGATCTAAAGGTTGGATTCGTTCACGGAAAGATGAAATCTTCGGAAAGGGAAGAGATAATGCTCCGCTTTTCCGCAGGAGAAATTGATGTTCTTGTATCTACAACGGTTATCGAGGTCGGAGTGAATGTGCCGAACGCTACTCTTATGATAGTTGAGAACGCGGAGCGGTTCGGCTTGGCACAGCTTCACCAGCTGCGCGGACGGGTCGGACGCGGAAAAATCAAGTCATATTTTGTTTTGGTATCTGACACGAAGGACGCCGCAGCGCTTGACAGACTCCGCAAGCTGAAAACCACCTCTGACGGCTTTGAAATTGCTGAATACGATCTTGAGATGAGGGGACCCGGAGACTTTTTCTCGGATACGGGAATGATACGTCAGCACGGACAAATAACATTCAGACTTGCCGCCGCCTGCCGCGATACCGATATGATAGAACGAGCGGCGTTTTATGCAAAGAAAACCGCAGCGAAAGATCCTGATCTGTCATCAGAGCAAAACCGCGAAACTGCCCGCAGACTTGAAATGTTTTCGAAAAAAAGCAAAATACGAATAATTAATTAGAATTAACGCAATCGGAAGCGCAGTATGCTTTTTTAGCACGTTTATAGTCCAATGTAAAGGCATCCGCATATGCTTTTCCAGTGTGAAAGTCTTTGAAAAAGGACTCGGTAAAAACTTTTTTAACTAAGTTTTCACCGAGTCCTTATTTTTGAAATTTTAATATCGGATACGCGATTCTTGCCGCGCGCTCAAGAGTTACCGCTTTTTCGACGACTTCCCGAAGCTCTGCGCCCCATAAAACAGCGTCAAATTTTTCAGCATATGTGAGCGTGGCTGAGACAAGCATTGCGCTTGAAACCGCATTGCGGTCGGAGGATATTTTTTCGACAGCCGATAAAAAATCCTCCCAGTTTTCACATTTTGCACAGCCGACATACGCGGCATGGTTAAAATAATCTCTCGAATATTTTGTTGTCAGAGGAAGGTTAAGTCCTCTTTTGGCAAATTCACTGCATAATGCCGACGAAAAAAATATGACCGCTTTCACTTCTGGAAACTTTTTGTATATTTCGGCATGAATACTTATGTCGTATGGAAGACTTCTTTCGCAGGAGAAAGGAAAAACGTTTTTCATCGCTTCTCCTTCGTTATCGACTCCGATGGGCTTTGCGTATAAAACGCTTTCCTCACGCACGAGACATGAGAGCGATATCCCGAAAAAATTTGCGGTGCCGCACCTTTCCAAAATAAGAGCGGACTCATATACATTTTTTATTATGTCGTTCATTGATTTTTTTGACTGATAAATTAATCGACAAAATCGAATTCGATGTCGCCGATATAAACTTCATCTCCCTCGCGGCATCCGGCTTCACGAAGTCTGTCGATTATTCCGGCTTTTACGAGAGAACGTTCAAAATACATAAGTGATTCGTGATCCATGAAGTTTACTCTTCCGACAAGAGCGTCGATCCACGCTCCTTCAAGGTGGAATGAAGCGTCGTCGGCACGCGATATTTTTACGTCTTCGGCTCCCTCGCTGCGAGCTGCGTCCTCTTCTTCGAGAGTGACTTCTGAGTCATATACGGTGACTGGCGGAAGATCGGCGAGCATATGCGATATTTTGTTTACAAGCTCGCGTGTTCCGAGTTTTTTTGCAGCTGATACATATACAACCTCGTACCCCGCCTCAGCGCACTTTTTTTCGAGATCTTCACATTCTTCGGAAAGCTTTGGTATTTCAGGAAATTCCT
>CAKSJC010000120.1 GCA_934462885.1 uncultured Eubacteriales bacterium
CTTAACAAATGTATACAACTTCAACGGCAGCGCTGAAAATAAGATTTACTACACGACAAGCGTCGGTATAAACGAATACGATTTCGAAACGGATACGGCAAAAGAGATTCTCAACTATATGAACTCTGATATTGACAGATATTCCGCAGCGAATATCGTGGTTCTCCCGGACGGCAGGGTTGTTGTTGCCCAGAGCGACTACAGCGGAAGCAAAGTTAATATTACATTCTCCATAATGTCAAAGGTGCCGGACGAACAGCTAGAAGAAGAGGTTATTGTAAAAGTTGCGTCAACCTATCAGAATTATCAATTCACAAAAGCGGCTATCCGCTTTAATAAGAAAAATACAGGGGTTCGTATATCGACCGTCGACTATTCTTCTTATAATAACGAAGATAACGAATATACAGGTGCGCTTAAACAGTTAAATAATGATATAATCACCGGAAATGTTGCGGATATTCTCATCCTTGATTCATCACAGCCGATTGAAAGCTATTTTCATAAGGGATATTTTACTGATCTAAACAAATATATCGACGATCCGGAAAAGGGACTAAACCGTGTCGATTATCTTGATAATATCTTCCGCGCATCGGAAATTGACGGAAAAATGTATTCTCTCATAACGGCATTTAGCGTGTGTACACTTGCGGCGAAATCTGAATTTGTCGGAACAGAGCCCGGATGGACCTTTGAAGAAATGATGAACTGCATTAAAAATGCGCCGGAGGGATGTGTGGCATTCTTTGATTACGGCAGAAACAGCATTATGCAGACGTTATTTAATTATTCTATGGATTCATTTTTGGATTGGGAAAAAGGAACGACACTTTTTAATACGCAGGGCTTTATAGACTTTATCAAGTATCTTTCCACATGTCCTGAAAAGGGATATTGGGAAGCATACTACGACAACTATGATTATTCAAACTATGATGAGGACCAAGAAAGAGCTATGGATGAAAAATACCAGCTTCGTTTCTATAAAAACTATGCTCTCTTCGAATTTGAATACTGTTACAGCATTAACTCATTTCTTAACGCGATCAAAAACTTTGCGACGGAGGACATAACTTTTATCGGATTCCCCACAAAGGATGAAAATTCAAACGGTGCAGTTATTTCTCCCAGCATGGAATTGGCAATCAGCGCAAATTCAAAGGTGAAAGATCAGGCATGGGAAGTACTCAAGTTTATGCTTACCGACGAACAGGGTCTTGATAACTCCTATCAGTTCTCAGCAAGCCGCGCCGCGATGAAAAAACTTGTTGAAAACGCAAAAGATGATTACTGGGTCGGAGATGCTGTTTCGGATGAACAGATTGAATGGTACAAATCTCAGAAGTATTCGGATGAGTATATTGAGTACATGAAGAACAGCAGACCTGCTTTCGACGAAAAGTATACACAAAAAATGATGGATATCATTGAAAGTGCGAATACCGTAAGCCGCACGGACAGTGCTCTTTATGAGATAATTTCCGACGAACTGTCAGGATTCTTCGCAGGAAGCAAGAGCGCAGAGGAGACGGCAAAGGTCATCGACAGCAGAGTTTCTATCTACATATCCGAAAACTCGTAAACAGAAATTAAGATATTGCAAAAGGCGAAAAAACCGGAGGGCGACCTTCGGTTTTTTGCATAACGGAGCTGTTTCCCTGTTGACAGCTTGAAAATAATAATGTATAGTGTATATTATAACTTCAAGTGAAAGCGCCAAGGCGGTGTTCCCCGCATTATCGAATTATATCACGGAATACAAAAGGCGCATGATACACAGAAAACGGAGCGGCTATGCTTACAGAAAAAAATATACAAGAAGCAAAACAAATTCTTTTATCAAAAGAACTATTCATTTTTGATATGGATGGAACGATATATTTAGGAGGCATTCCATTCGAGTTTGCGGTTAAATTTATAAATAAACTAAGGAAAAACGGTAAAAAAGTACTTTTTTTTACAAATAACGCCTCGCATACTCCCGAGTTCTATATGACTAAGCTTTCGGGGCTCGGATTTGCACCGGGTAAGGAAGAAATATGTACGTCAGGGAACGTTACTGCGGCTTTTCTTATGCGGAACAGAGCAGGAAAAACGGTTTATCTCGTCGGAACACCGGAATTGTATGAACAGTTTCGCGTTTCGGGAATTGACATGACATGCGATAAGAGCGGTAAATGGGACGGAAGAAAAACCGATATAGTTGTGACAAGTTTTGATACAACTCTGACTTATGAGAAGCTTGAGAACGCATGCAATTTTATAAGAGATGGCGCGGAGTACCTATGCACTCACCCCGACTACAACTGTCCGACAGAGACGGGATTCATTCCCGACAGCGGCGCGATAGCAGCTCTTGTCACAGCGTCGACAGGTGTTTCGCCGATTTTCTTCGGGAAACCGTACCCTGAAACTGTCGAGATGATATGCGAAATAACGGGACAGCAAAGAGAAAAAATGCTGATTTTCGGAGACAGACTTTATACAGATATAGCAGTCGGTAAAAAACACGGAATTGCAACCGCGCTTGTTCTTACGGGTGAGACGACAGAATCAGACGTCGAAAAAGCGGATGATGCCGAGCGTCCCGATATAATGCTTGCCTCTCTCAAATCAGCCGACAAACTTATGTTCGGATAAAATTTGCCGAGGCAAACCTGCAACAATCCGAACAAGCAGTGTCTACGTGATTAACATTGGGCAAGCAAGCCCATGTTAAACAGTTTTGCGGACGGGCATTGCGCGATAGAACTGATTCCGGATGAACAAACAAGCGAAATGATATGCGTCCGAAAGTTATACACTTCAGGGAGCGCATCTCATTTCGCTTGTTTTGCACATAATTAAAGTTTATATCTTTGATTTAATGAAAAGATAGAGATCAGTTATCGTTCTGTTGTATCTGCTCTCCTTTTATTTCGGCAGACAGATATTTCGCAAATATTTTTGCCGAAATAAGAGCCGAGGAGCGAGGCGACGCGGATGAGCCGATTTCTATGAGAAGAGAACCTTTTGTGTACTGCTCGTTAAAAGAAGCGCTTCTGAGATTGATCGGCCGCATAAGCGAAGGGTAGTCGGCGGCGATATTTTTTTGAAGACGCGCGGCAAGAGATAAATTGTCCTGCCAGCCGATGTGTCCGCTTCCTCCGTGGTCGGTTCCGATAACGAACATCATTTGAGCGGCGCTTTTCCCATTGACTGTTGTCGACGGATTTATAAGTTCTCCGCTTTGAGACATTACCGAGTCGCGGTGAACGTCGATTATGTACGAGATTGACGGATTTTCTGCGAGATATTTTTTTATAGATGTGGAAGCGTTGTAATACGCCATGTTGAAGTCGGGCGAATCGAAAAGATTAGTGCAGTGGACAGCGTTTATGCCTTCTTCTTTTAAAACGGTATAGATCATGTTTCCGACCGAGATCATATTTTCCTCGTTGTCGCTTGAACGGAACAGATTTTCATAGTTTTCTGAGTATGCCTCAGTCGCGTGAGTCGACAGAATAAGTACAATCGGCGCGTCATTTCCGAATGACGCATACAGCTTGTCAAGGGTTTTTATACATCGTTCTTTTTCAGAGAGTTCGGCAAGATCGGGTTCATAAGGAGTTTCGTTTGTAAGAGAAAGCACGCCTTTTTCAGACGACGACATATCATATGAAATAACGGAAAAGCCTGAGGCGTTTTTTTCGATGTTTTCGGATATTTCCGGGATTATCGATAGTTCTTCGGATGTAAGGAGCTTTGAGTTTTTTTCAATGCTTTTTTTGTCGCTTATTCTGTACGAGATACCGTTTTCCGTAAATCCCACGTTCTTTTTTCCGCCGACAAGCTCGCCGAGAATTATCCCAACCGCATTTTTGGCGCTGACATCGGATGTTGAGACGGAAAAAAATATTATCGAGCCGAAAACGGCTATGGAAACGACGGATAAGACAAGAGGTATAACAAAATGCGAAATATTGTATATAGCGGATCTGATTCCGTCGACGGCTCGGAGATCCGATTGAGATGGCGTCACGGATTCTTTTTTATGTATTTCGGTATCGGCGAGATCGATGCCGCCTGCTTTTTCGCCATCGTCGGAAGTTCTTTCATCGTCGGTTTCATTATCCTTTTCTGATACGGTGTGTTCTCGCCCGAAAGTGTTGTTCTCAATTTCTTTTTGAGCATTTTCGGCGCGCGGCAGATTATCATTTTTGTACACTTGAGCGGATATGTTTTCATTTTCAAAGATTGAAACGCAATTTTCTTTGACATTTTCATTTCGCGGCGCTTCGGAAAGCGCCGCATTTTTGTTTTTTTCTTGTTTTTCCGTCGTTATTTTTTCTAATTGCGGCATTTTTTACCTCCCGACAGTCATTATAAAATTCCTGCTTAATAAAGTATATTCCGCAAAAGAGTCAGATATCATTCTTTCCCATAAAGGTGATTATAAGAGCATGGGAAATAATGGAGGAGTAACAAGATATGATATCGGCTATGTCAGGGCGCGTTACAAAAAATCTTTCTTCTGACGGAGCGTCAAGCATTGCCGCGGCGCTTATGACCGCCGGAACTCCGATCGATATGACAGGGCGATTCATAGTTTTTTTGCTTATCTCAGCTGATGAGTGAGAAAGTGCGGAGCCGGGCGTTATTCCCGAATCTGTTATCTGTATCAGTGTATGCAGACGTTCCGGAAGTGCGGCGCAGAGTGAGTCTGCCGTGAAAATCATATCAGCGTTTACATGATCCGCTATTAGCTTGACGTGATCTGCGGTTTTTATACCGCTTCTTGACTCAACCCCCGGTTTTAATGAGTATATCTCGGAAAATCCAGCTTTTTTCATTACGGGATCGTGTCCGGTAATTATCAATTTGTCGCATATCGAAGGACCAAGCGCGTCCGAAGATACACTTTGATTCCCAAGTCCCGTAAATAAAATGCGACTCGGTCTTTTTTGGAAATGATTTGTATATTCTGAAAGAATTTCCGACAAAACGGCGGATACTTTGTTTTTTTCGGAAAAGGGGCTTTTCCATATCTTTCCGCAGATCATGCTGTGATAGGAGATCCCGTTTTTCGCCGCTTTATATATGGGTATCCCGTTTTTTGTATATTTTTTTGCTGCAGGAAACCATAGCGGTTTTGCATATCCGAAATTTTCTATCATAAGATCGCTTTTTCTCATTTGTTCTTTACTCCTTTTTTTAAGGTGCGTAAACAATTTTTTGCGATTTTGCTTCCGCTTATGTTATTTTAACCGCTATATAGCGGGAATATGATAAAAAATAAATCAGGAACGGAAAAATGCACAAAAAAGTACAAATGTAATTGTGCATTCGGATGAATATTGTAACGTTCGTAAAAGAAGCTGTTGATTATCAGAGAAAAAAGTGATATAATATAGCATACTGAAAAAATATTGTCACATGGCAGAACCACAAGGAGGATTTATCGAACATGAAAAAGGTTCTTACCCTTATCTTAGCTATGGTTATGCTTGTATCCACCGTCAGCGGATGTACTTCTCTCGTGAAAAATGCCGATGGTACTATTGATAAGGGTGCAATCATAGATATGTATCTTGCGACTGAGGTGTATAATTTCGATCCTCAGCAGAGCATCACGGACGACTCCATGCTTAAGATATTCAGCCTTATGTATGAAGGGCTTACAAGAATAAATGAAAAGGGCAAATGGGAAAAAGCCCTTATGAAGAATTATGAAATTGTAAGCGATACCG
>CAKSJC010000121.1 GCA_934462885.1 uncultured Eubacteriales bacterium
GTCCCTGACAAAACATCGCCTCTGCCCGCATGATGGTTTCCGCGCCTTGACCATGGTTACTTGTGGTCTTATAGTAATGCGGCATACATTCGTCCATTTCGGCAAGCTCGCTTTGCAGTTCTCCCGGCGCACGATAGAACATCATCAAAACTGACGGCGAACCAAAAGTCCAACCGCCGTCGGGTCGTATGCTGATAGCGGGACGTGACATCCGGCTGCTGGCACTGCGGTGAAGGCGACTCATAGCGCTGATGTCATTGTAGCAGAGAAAGCTCAAAATCAGATCGCACTCTCCAAGCAGGTTGCCGCGTTCTTCCTCAGATAACTCCGGGTGCTCCTCGATGGCGGACAGCAGCAGCGATTTCAGCTCCAGCATTTTCGGGATTTGCCGCCATGTGAACATTCGGCGCATCAGAACCAAAAGGGCAAAAGGACAGGCTTTCAATGTTTCGGCGGGGCATTTATTCAGTATTTCCAAAACATCCGAAGGCTTCAACGACGCTAACAGAATACCCGCGTCATTGCGAATAACCCGCAAAAGCGCGTCGTAATTATCGCTTTTACGGTAAGCGGCAATGGCGTGAAGATATTGCCTGTTCTGCTCATACCAAACACCGAAGCGTTCCCAATACCGCTTCTGCGTTTCGGGTTTCATCGTCAGGAAAACGCGCTCTGCGCACTCCTTCATCATGTGATGGAAGCGGTAGGTCACGCCGTCTGGCAGGCGTGTGACAAAGGCGTTTTGCTCGGTCAGCATGGAAAGAATTTGCCCCGCGTCCGCGTCGCCTGTGATCCATTGCGCCATTTCAACGGTAAATTCATCGGCAAGTCCCATGACCGCCAAAAACTCCCTCTGTTTTTCCGGCAGAGGATCAATCATGGCGGCGGTAAAGGTAGCGTAAATATCAGAATCGCGGTTGGGCAAAACTCCGCGTTCAGAAAGCGTGCGCAAATTCAAATAAACGGCAGAGAACCAGCCTTCGCTGGAATAGAGAATACTTTCAACCTGCGCTTCCGAAAGCTCAGTGCCGCACCTATGGGCGTAGACGGCAAGCTCAGTATGATTGAGGCGCAGCTGCTCCATGCCGATACGATATACCTTGCCCCCCAACCGCAACGCTTCCGCAGCGGGCAGAAAGCGATCCCGCCCCGCGACAATCAGATGCACATTCAAAGGCAATCGGTTTGCCAGCATACAAAGAAACATAAAAGCTCGTTTGTCCGTCAGCAGATGAAAATCGTCGATGAAGATATAACAGGGAGCGTCGCCCTCCAGTTCATGGCAGATATCATCCACAAGCAGTCCGCCGCCTGCTGTATCTGACGGGCATGGATAATCCCGTAAAAAAGAGAAGCCCGCGCGGGCAAAAGCCTCTTGTACGCTCTTCCAGAAGATCGCAAGGTTGTCGGAATATACGCTGACGCGGATGATATTCAACTCTTCCGTCTTGGCACGCTCACCCAAATACCAGTTAATCGCCGTGGTTTTTCCGTAGCCCATGGGTGCAACCACAATTGTCATAGCGCAGCAGGAGATAGGCCGCAAACTTTCCTGCAACCGCTCAGATATGTAAATGGTATTCAAATTCCATTTTGGTTTTGGCATAGTGCGTACCTCCGACGATTTTTCCATTTTCAAATAACGAACGCCTTGAAATCCGTTCAAGCCCTAAAGCGCCTTTTTGGGGCATGCCTTTACGCATTCCATACATAAGATGCACTCTGTGCCGTTTTTACGTTTCCTTGAATTATCAGTTATGTCAACATTCATCGGACAGATCTTTTTGCACTTTCCGCATGAAACACATTTTTCCTTATTGCATTTAATACGAAACAGAGAAAAGTAACTCATGGGTTTTAAGAACACTGTAATGGGACAGATATACTTGCAGAAAGCTCGGTTATCTTTAAAGAGCAAAGCAAGGAAAATTCCTAAAACGTAGTATAAGGCGTTACCGATGAGAAACGTCCAAAACATAATCAGCTCCATATTCCCCGCCCTCTGCAAAAACAAAACTGAAACAAAAATAAATGACGCGGCAAACGATATGTAACGAATAAATCCCAATCGTTTTCTCGGAGCCGCGGGAACCTTATACGGCAGAAAATCTAATACCATTGCCGTCCAGCAAGCGTAACCGCACCAGCCTCGTCCAAAAAGCAGCGGTCCAAAAATTTTTGCGACAGCGTAGTGAATAGTTGCAGCTTCAAAAACACCGTTAAACAGATAGTACCAGAATCCTTCAATCTGCATATTTTCATTGCAAATCAAGCCCAAATATACCAGCATGTAAGTTCCGACAAGAAGCTGAACTACGCGGCGTGCGTGTTTGCAGCGGAGTTGAAATAGCAGAAGACCAAGCGCAATTGCAGTTCCTATATAACTAAAATTAAATAAATAGAACAAGTTGTCCTTTGACAGCCAGAGTACAACGGCAACCGTTTCAAAAACAAGCCACATCAGAATAGCTCCGGTGTATTTTTTCATAAAACTCTTCTCCCTATTTTAGATCAAGCCATGTAATACTTCTCCGATGAGAGGCGCATTTTTAATGTTTTTCTGCTTTTATTATACCATAATTCTTACTAACGGAAAACCCTTGATTTATAAGGGTTTGCGGGTTTGCTTGTTACTAACAAGGCACTAACCTTAAAAATTTATGATGTTCTGTAATAGCTTTGAAAGTTAATTTTCAATCCCAATAAAGCATTTCCATTAAGGTCAAATCTATTGCAGAACCGCATTCAGGGCAATCAATTATTTCCAGTGGGTCAGATAGTTTTTTCATCATAGAACCGCACTTCTTGCAATGCTGCCTGTTGGCAAAGCTTTTAACCCCTTCAGCTTTCAAAACAACATGATATTCATTTTGGATATTCCCGCATTTGCATTGATAAACTTCTAAAGAAGCATCCATAATGTAATCAGGATGTTCAATTAAAAAGGCTTGTGCTTTCTTGCCATACAAGCCAGCTTTTATATCAGCTTCAATTTCAGGTGGATTAGGGCAAACAAAACCAACACCCATTCTAAGTGTAGTTTCTTTCTTACACTTTGGGCATTTGTAAATATATCCTTTTCCCATAAACATCACCTTACTTTCTATTCTTGAAAAAATCTGCCCATTCAGGGTTTTCTTTGTCAAAGATTTTAATTTCTTCAGGGGTTAAATTATGTGGGTAATCTTCAAACATATTGTATTCTTTTTCTTTGTCAAAAGAGAAAACCCATTCACCAACATTATCAGGTGTATCTTTCCACCAAATCTTATCAGTTTTATTGTTTTTATACCAATTATTTGACACTACCCATCACCCCCATTTTCTGAAGTCATATAATCCCATATAAACCACTTTTAATAGGCTTCCCAAGTGTTTATACCTTGAAATATTTCTTGTTAATTAGCTTCAGCCATAGCAGAAGTTTTTGCAGTGCTGCTATGGCTGATTTCCTTGGATTCATTGCCAGGTTGCAACATTCCTGTTTTGCTTTTTGTGTGAACCCTTTTAGCGGTCAATCTAATTATAACATTATTTTCTTCTAAAAGATATAGCCAACATAATTAAACTGCAAAGAATCCCAAACAACAAACACAAAACAGCAACCTGATACCATGTTACACCAGTTTCAATAGGGGTTGTTTCCTTTTCCTGAAGGTCAGAACCAATATTTACATTGATATTCAATGTTACTGGTTCATCAGAACCCGCTTCAGGGGCTTCTACTGTTACTTTCTGTTCTATGGGGGTTGTTGTATTCCCTTTGCTTGAATCCGTCATATAAGCGGTTATATATATCTGTTTACGGCAAGTTCAAGAGAATCCGTTGCGTCCTTGATACTGAACGCGCCCTCGGCGAGAGTTCCGCCGTAAATTTCCCTTGCGATTTCAACGAGAGCTTTTGAATCGAGAACCGCGCCTGTTTCAAGATATTCGTTAAGAATTTTATCCGCGATTCTCGAATAAAACGTATTTACAACAGAATCGGAAGCTACGGTTTCCGTTGCTACGCCGTTTCCTGCGTCTGAGACTGATGTTGAAACTTCCGGAACGACAGTGGGAAGAACTCCGTTTTCCATTGCGCGGTGCTTTTCTTTTGTTCCCATATCGTCTGTTTCAGTTTGAGATGTTATTGTCTGCTCTTTGGACGATGTATTTTTTTCTTCAGAGCTATTGACAGCGGCGTTATCAGATGATATAATTTCATTGGAGGAGCGGAAGGCGGGGACACTTTCAAAAGCGCGAGGTTTCTCGGCTGTGTCGGACGTTGCTGATGCGGGAATGTCGTGTTTATCGGCATACTCATTTGAGAGCCCGTTCTTCTTTTTTTCATTTGTCATATATGCGCTTACGACAAATGCGGTTTTTCTTTTTGTATCGGGAAGCGCTTCTACCACATAATAAATTCCGTTCACTTTTTTGGAATAAACAACTGTATGCGCCGTATGCTGTCTGACTACTCCCGATGCGGAAACATACGGTTCAAAGTATGCCGAGCTTTTCCCACCGTCTTCCAAATTGTCATAATTATCGATTACAAACTGCATTCTCGCAATATCGTCGATATTAGCCATGGTGTGGTCTGTCGTTCCGTTTGCTCCATGCCCTTTCAAAATGTGAGTTATCATTCTTGATTCAACAGCAGTCTTAAAGCCCGTCGTGTCTACGCCGACGGCTTTTTTTATATCTTCCGACGCTCTGGGGGACACGTCTTTCAGACTGTATGTATCGTTTGGTTTCAGCTCTCCGTTTATATTGCGGTTAATAAAGTCTTTTAGAGACAGGTCGACTGCTTCTTCGTATCCCTCTATCGCTTCCTGTTGGTTTATGGAATAATCGTCTTTATCTTTTGCAAGTTCAATATTGCTGTTTTCGAGGTAGTCGCCTTTTTCCTCAGCGGGACCGTCTGATTCTGAAACAATGTCTGCATTGCGCGGCGCTTCCGTTGGATTTTCTTTGGAAGTTTTATCTATTACGTTCGCAAAATTTGACACATCGTTTACTTTATCGCCCGGAACAATGAATCCTTTGACAAACGAACTGTAATATCCGCCTATGGATTTCATTTGAGCTTTCAGGGCTTTATATTCGCTGTCTTCGAGATTTCCCTGAATTTTGAAAACCTCTATCGGTTCTTTTGTTTTTGTATGAACCGCGGTAGTGTGATCTAATGTAAACGGTTTTTCTGTCGGTGCTTCGGGTATTTCCGAATTTATTGTAGCACCTGCTCTGTTTTCTCTCAAGGCTGCGTTATCGGCTTCCGGTGTTTCAGTAACGGCGGTTTCGCTTTTTGCCGTTTCATCGGACTTGAGATTTTCTTCAATCGCTTTGCGGTTTTCTCGGAGGGTGCAAAAGACGCGGAACATTTTGACATGTCAACCGCACAAAAGTGGGTCGACGGAATGAAGAACGACGACGGAACGCACGGGGCGCATTGGACGATTGAGCAAACCACAGCTGTTGCCGAATCTCTTGATATTCCGCTTGACACAATATCGGAATATTGTTGGTGGGCTACAATGAACATGATGTACAGCGATTATGTTAATGTAGCGATTGACTACAAAGTGGACGTGCCGGACTTCTATGCGAATCTTGCGGAAGCGTTTTTGTTTGACAAAGACGCAGGAAGCCCGAAACAAAAACTCGGAGCTTATTATTCCTGCATTGCAAAACACAACTGACTCAGCTTTGAGAGTTGTATAAAAAGTTGTATTTGAGTTGTATTGCGG
>CAKSJC010000122.1 GCA_934462885.1 uncultured Eubacteriales bacterium
ACATCTCCGTGGGCGTTGTAAATGTAGTATTCGCTATCCGTGCAGATGAGGTTTATTCCTCTGACGTAATCTGTAACCGCCGCACCCTTTACCTCGGCAGCCACATTACTGCCGTCGAGTATGAAGCGCGTCGTGTTTTCGCCGACTGTTTTGCCGGCATGTATCCTTTCTGTTGCTATCAAAGTGTATCAATGCAACTCACAATAGTAAGCTATCTTTATACTTATCCATTTGTTATTTCAAAAGAAAAATACCCATACAAAAAATCTTGTTCTTTAATATTATAAAACTCAACAAGCTCTTTGCCAATTTCATAAAAGAAAGTTAAAGCATAATCAATATAAATATCAAGCGCTTTATTAAAATCTTCGACATCACCGCTCCGGCACAAATGAAATTGTCGTTTTTTTCTGTCTCTTATCACTTCAACTCGCCTTTTAATACCCCACGCCGAATTCCATTCTTCAGCCCAACATTCATCCCTAAATTTTTCAATTTCTTCTTGTGTAATATTTTCACGGCATTCTATATAAAACGCATATTCATCAAATTCAATATACTCTCCAGTCTTGCAATTTTTATAGAAAGGAACAAATCTCAAATACTCTGTTGTTATTCCCGTTTTTTTTATTGAATCCACGAGATCCATCAATATTTCTATCGGCAAATATCTATGAAATAATCCGTTTTCTATAGCTATATATTTGAATATCGTTTCTCCTATCGCATTCAAACGTCCGTCCATAAGTAGAATATCATTATGCTGAATCATTTTGACCGAAATTTTTCTTACTTCTTCGTTTGACAAGTATTGATATTCGCATATGCTTGGCTGAACAGGAAGTTCTTTCAATCTTTTCTTGTGGAGGTAAATTTTCAATGCAGTGCTTGCCCTAATATTTTCAATATAAACTCCGCCGCCTATATCTTTTATGTCAAATGATATCTCAAGTCCCGGAAAGCGAATATAAATGCTATCTTTTATCTTACGGAAACTAGCATAATATGATATCTCTATAGTTTCATTATTCATAATAACACCTCACAAGAATCATTTCCAGTTGGCATCAGCTAAATCGGCTATCTGTATTACCTTATGTGTACCGTCATCAACGGCCACGTAATGAATTTCATCTGTATAGTATTTTGTAACAGAGTTGTGAGTGTACTTATTGTATGATTTGCCTGTTTTAACTGGATTATTTATGGCATCAGCAATTTTCTCTAATGTCCAACCACGCTCTGCCACTTGCTTCATATTCTTTTCTTTTAGGAATTTATCACTAAAAACAATATCCTCTGGTTTAACTGTTTTTTTCTGATTCTCAAAATTACGCAGATCATCAGAGTAATTATTAATAGCCCTAGACAAAACGAGACAGCCGTATCCAATCTCAGCCGTTCCAACTGCTACTCCGCCCACCGAAACGGCAACTCCGGCAACTGCAGCTGTTCCGCCCGATCCGACCGTTATTGCCGCTCCTCCGCCGATTGAGCCGATAATTGTTTTTACTCCGTCAACTGTCGATTTTATCCCAACAACAGTGGATATGACATCACCTACAAGTTTTCCCTCGTAAAAATCGTACTTGCTTTCAAGTGCCAGTTCATCTTTCCCGGTTATTTGTTCAAGCGCCCAAAGCACAAATCCGCCGGTAAGATTTTCATCAAGAGACACTACTGCTCCGACAAGAATGTCTTTCCAATTCTCTCCGTCAGGGTCTATTCTACGAAGAGCATTCCCTCCGCAGTACGTATACCAGTTAAGTCCGTCATGCGCAGGGTCTTCCGTGCCGAAACGTCCTAATGATGGATCATAATACCTCGCCCTAAGATAGTACGTGCCCGTCTCGGTGTCATAATACTCCCCGCAGTATCTGAACGGGTTAGTATCAGCGTCGCTCGGGTTTGCTTCATTACCGAATGCATCGTAATCGTAGGTTTTGGTCACTATGCCTGCGGTTGAAGTAAGGCTTACTACATCTCCGTGGGCGTTGTAAATGTAGTATTCGCTATCCGTGCAGATGAGGTTTATTCCTCTGACGTAATCTGTAACTGCCGTACCCTTTACTTCGGCAACTACATTACCGCCGTCGAGGATGAAGCGCGTCGTGTTTTCGCCGACTGTTTTGCTAGTACGTATCCCTTTGGCGTTATACGTATATGCCGCGCTGACTCCGCCGATGATGTTCCCCGTAAGCTGATTATACAGGTTATACGAGTATACGTCAAGTCTTGTGCCTGCCGCTTTTCCGATTGTGTTGTAAGTGAGTGGTAGCTCTGCTCACTTTTGCGAGCAGAGCTACGGTTTTTCTTGATTAAAATCGGTAAAATATCTATTTTTCAATAATTATTTATCTTTTGAAATCTCAACACCGTTCGTTTCTCAGTATTCCGCTTGTTTGATAAAGCTTGGAACCCACATCAAAATCGTTTTTTGCTCTTTGCCTTCAGTTGGAATAGTTGAACACTTAACTAAATATTCAACCCCGCGGCTATCGATTCTAATATATGTGTCGTCCATATCCTTGATTATCTCATATATTTTTCGGACTTCGTTCTCGTCAGCTTCCCCGCTTGTCTCGCAATAACACGCCAAGGTCACTCTGTTGGGATTCTTTGCAAATATTGGGGCTACGTAAAAATACGGATTTTTGTACCCCGCTTTTTTCAACTCTTCTATTTTTTCATTAAACTTGTCTTCGTCCCAGTATATCCATTTTGTAAAAGACAAATATTCCTTATAAAACTTTTTTGAACTGGAGTCTGGTGAAAATGCTGCCCACTTCAACAGTGATCCGTGTGCTCCGTGTCCGAGGTCGAAGTTTGGCATAAGAAATTCCGGAGAAACTATCCGTATTTCAAGCCAATCAAAACCGTTCTCACGAAGCTCACAAAGTAAATTCCAGAACTTATCCGCTTCCTCCGCTTTCGGAATCTCTTGCATTTTAATGCAAAAACTTACTACTCTTCTTGCTTTTCTATATCCCGAATACAATAGCGCCCCTTTAATTTCCGACGAAGCATATTCGTCTAAACCGTACTTGCTTTTCCATTCTTCAAGTTTATTTGCCTCTAAGTTTTTCACAAACATACTTATCGAATAGTCGTCCATCAACGGTTTATTTTCATCGTCTAAAAGCAATTGATATTCCTCGTTATCGATCAACACTGTTATCCAGTTTAAATATACTTTATAGTTGACCAATTTATACTCCGTCCATACCACAGTAGCATCAACAGAGTACTCTTCGTTGAAATAACTTACTGCTATTTCTTCCGCCTCTTCTTTGCTTATTTCAACTGCAGACGGTTCTCGCCTTGTAGCGAGCACAAATATTACCGTCGCTACCGCCAACGCCAAAACTATCGGAATAATTATTTTTGCTTTCTTCACTGCTAAATTACCTCCCTTTTTCAGCAAGTTCAATTCCCAACAACACGGCCGGAGCGTCGTCTTTGTCCATTGTCGCAAAGTTTTTAATAGCAACTCCACCGTATCCCATAACTGTTCCGACATAACCCAAATTTATATTTCCTATTTTGTCGGCTCCCCATAATTCTCCTTCAAAATATATCCACGGCGTCCAATTTCGGCTGTTTTTCAGATTCATGTCGACATCGTTATAAAATCTTTTTTTACCATTTTCGTCTACTGTGTATTCTTCAGGAACTCTCCACTCTTCTTTATTCTTGTAATCCCAATCTGTACAAGTCATACCGACAAACCAAACATAAGGATTAGTAGTTCTGCGCCCACGTGAATTTGTTTGACCTAATTTTCTACGTAGTTTTTTATACCCAATCGCTTTTTCAGCGTTTTCGTGAAGTAAAGTCGTTACACTGTCCTGCCCGTAATTAAACTCTCTATCTTCACGCCAAGCATTTCTCGCCTTCTCAGCCAATTGATGCAGTCTATTTCTTTCCGCCTGATCTTCGGTCTCAAACCATCTCTTTCCCAAATCGTCAATTATTTTGTACGTATCTGAACTAGCTCCAAATTCCTCCGCGTCAGGATCGTCGTACCACTGATATTTACCTCTTATCGTATAATATCCCGCTGCCCGTTGCTGTCCGCTCGGGTCGACAAACAAAACCGGATTCCCGCCGCAGTACGTATACCAGTTAAGTCCGTCATGCGCAGGGTCTTCCGTGCCGAAGCGTCCTAAAGATGGGTCATAATACCTCGCCCTAAGGTAGTACGTTCCCGTTTCGGTATCGTAATACTCCCCGCAGTATCTGAATGGGTTTGCGTCTGTATCACTCTGGTTTGCTTCATTACCGAATGCGTCGTAATCGTAGGTCTTTGTTACTATGCCTATGGTTGAAGTAAGGCTTACTACATCTCCGTGGGCGTTGTAAATGTAGTATTCGCTATCCGTGCAGATGAGGTTGATTCCTCTAATGTAGTCAACTACTTCTGTTCCTTTAACCTCAGCTATGACATTTCCGCCGTCGAGGATAAAGCGGGTCGTGTTATTTCCGACAGTTTTGCTCGTGCGTATGCCTTTAGCGTTATAGGTATATGTTGCGTTGACGTTATTGATAACATTACCCGAAAGCTGGTTATACAGGTTATACGAGTATACGTCAAGCCTTGCGCCTGTCGCTTTTCCGATTGTGTTACCGTTATTGTCATAGGTGTACGTTGTTGTTACGTTATCTTTTGTCTCGCTTGTAAGTCTGTTGTTTGCGTCGTAGGCGTAGGTTGTGGTGTATCCGTCGCTTCCGCTGACCGTCATGCCGGCGCGGTTACTGAACCGGTCGTAGGTGTAGGTTATACTCTCGTCCGCTTTGCTCTCGCTCACAAGCCGTCCCGCGCCGTCGTATGTATAGCTTGTTACCTTTCCCGTGCTGTCACTCTCGCTCCTGCGGTTTCGTTTATGTGACAAGTCAACTTACATTAGTGAGTTAACCGCTTTAAAAATATTGAGGCAAATACCCTTTTTGTTTCTAAAAAATTATAACTTGATTGACAATATCTTGAACAAAAAAATTAACTTCTGATAAAGTAAACTTCCTTTTGCACTCAAATCTTTGCCATGGAGAATGCACAATCCATTCGCTTTCGTTTTTTTGGAACATTATTAAAGGATTATCCTCAGATTCCATTGTATTATATACAAAATTATTCTCTTTCTTCTTGCTCCAATCAATGATGTATTTTACTAATTCCAGAATAGGAAAAAGTGGTTCGTGAAAAAATGTTTCTCCACATATCATGATTTTAAAATCTCGTTCATCCATCAAAATTTCATACAAATTCATACTGTTTAACTTATCAAGTGAAATTTTTTCTTTTTTTTCTATTATCGCTTGAATCAAATTTACTCCCTCCCTACCTGTTTACTGGATATGCACTTATTATCTTTCCTGCTACAGAAAAAATAATCTTAATATATTCCTCCCCTTTTGAACCAATTGTTTTTCCAATATTTACAATAGTATAGAATGAATCATCACTATTTACAATAAAAGTATCCGCTATCGCCAAACCTTGAGAAATCCACTGGTTAATTATTTCTCTAGAACTTGATGCAAACTGTGCATATGTTCCACCTGCACCTAACAAATGTTTTGCAGAAAGAGTAAAACTACTTATATTTTTTATTGCATTTTGTGCAGCTTGTTCTCCTATCTTCAAGGCACTTACAATACTAGATGATATAGAAGTAAGAGCAAGTTTTCCACATGATATCGCAG
>CAKSJC010000123.1 GCA_934462885.1 uncultured Eubacteriales bacterium
TTTGAACGCTCCGTGGAAATCGGTTCCGCCTGATATCTTCAATTCGTATTTCTCTGCAAGAGTCCTGTACTCCCGCTCCATATCCGGAGTATAGTCGGTGTAGTATCCCTCGATACCGCAAAGTCCTGCATTTTTAAGTCTTTTTACGAAAGAATCAAGCTCATCTCCGTTCTTTTTCGTTAGGTGTAAATGCGCAAGATACGCATCTCCTCCGGCTTTTGTTATGAGTTCTATCGATTCTTCATCAGTTATTGCCTGCGCGTCGGAATATGCCGGACATCCTACGTTCATCCACCTTGCAAACGCTTCTCGCGGAGATGAAACGTATCCTTTTTCAGTCATTATCTTTGCTATATGCGCCCGGCAAAGTATCCCGCTTCCCGCTTTTTTCTTCACTTCATCAAGAGTTACGCGGATGTTATACTTCGCGAGCAACTCACAGGTTTCGGCAATTCTCTCAACCCTCACTTCGCGGATATGTTTCATCGCATTCTTCATTTCAAGAGAATCCGGATCAATGAAATATCCAAGAATATGTGTCTCGGTGTCCGATTTTGCCGAAAGTTCTATTGCCGGAACCACTTCTATTCCGACTTTTTGTCCTTCTCTCATAGCGGGCATTATCCCGTCGGTATTGTCGTGATCAGACACCGCGACCGCCGAAAGTCCGCTTTCAGCCGCGTGTACTACCAGTTCTTCCGGACTGAGCGATCCGTCTGATGCGGTAGAATGTGTATGCAGATCTATAAGTTTTTCCATAATTCTCTTTTATTCTCTTGTCCAAAGACCGAGCGCGGGATTGCTTATGTAGAATATTTCTTCGCCTTCTACCGTGTTATATCCGTCTTTAAGTTTTGCCGGGTCATATTTCTTTACGGCTTCCTTATACGGCACATATCCGAAATTAACTCCGCGCACTTCTTCTTCAGACACTTTTTCGGTGCAATATGTAATGTTGAAGCGTCCGTCCGACGAACCGTGAATAAGATGCGCCGCAACCGAAAGGTTAGCCTTGAGGTCATCGTTTTCTTTTACAAGCTTCAGTACTTTCTCACGTCCGACATAGCCGTATTTTCTTATAAGTCTGTCATTTTCGTCATCCTCGCCGAATCTTTCGACCGCAGGAGCAAGAACAATCAGATCTCCTCCGTCAGCGATAGCCATTCTTGTACGGTAAATAGATTTATTTCCGAGCCATGTGCTCTTGAACTCGCGCGGATCAAGATAAACCACAACTTTCTTAAATGGTTCCTTTACATGTATAAGGTTAATATGCTGACTGTGATCGACAGCCATTTCGAAATTAGCTCTTTCGCGCCCAATGTAAAGACCGTGTATATTTGTTTTGTCACCTGTGTTTGTTGTACATGTAAGGACATACAAAAGCGGAACGTTCTTCAGGAAATTTTCTTCGGCATAGTCAAATACGCGTCTGACAGGCGAGAAATCTTTGCCCATAATCCTCTCCATGCCGTAGAATGCTCCGAGCATATGAGATGAGTTTATCATTGAAGAACCGCCGCAACCGACAAATATATTTTTCGAGTAATTTGCCATTCCTACAACTTCGTGAGGAACCACTTGTCCTACCGAGATAACAAGATCGTATCCGTCATTAATTATCCTTCGGTTTACCTCTACATCAATTTTTTCGTTTACTATTCCATCGGAAACTTCTGAAACAAATTCTGCAGGTACTTCACCTATCTTTATTACATCGCGTCTCCAGTTATGCACAATAAGTTTCTCATACGGAACTACGCCGCAGAAAAAAGTTTCACACTCCTCGCGCGTCATCGGAACGTGTGTTCCAAGAGCAGGCATAACGTCTACCTCGCACATCGGAGAAAGCATTTCATAATATATCGCGGTAATTTTTCCCGCGCCTGAATACATTCTTGTAAAATCAGGAGGAAGTATCAAAACTTTATTCAGTTTTTTCCCTGAAAGAGATTCCTCAAGAGCTTGTCTCAAGCTGTCATCAGTCATCCCTTTTTCACTTTTATAATACATTTTCTGTGATTTTCCTTTCCTGTTCGAAAATAAAAATATTTCCCTATTATGAGACATTTTATCACCTTAATCACCTATTGTCAAGAACTATAATTTCCTTTCTCGAAAACATCAAAAACAAAAAAATAAAAAGTTTTTTTTGTTTTTGGAAACACTTGACTAACCAAATAAAAAAATGTATAATAAATATAAATGCTGTATACTAAATTTTTGAGGTTAAATTTTCTGCAACTGACGGAAAGACCTTTGGTCGGCGGAATAGACCGCGTGAAGCAGAAAATGATTGCGCCGCATGGCGCATACTCCCGCCAATTACGGGAAGCCGTCCGTCTGGGCATATAACTCTCTGCGGGAGAGCTGTATGCTTTTTTATTTTTTATATAATATTCCACTTTCAAGGAGGATTCGTACCATGAAAAAAGTCGCGGTTATAATGGGAAGTGACAGCGATCTGCCTATTGTTGAAAAAGCCTTTGCGATACTTTCTGATTTTGATATTCCTTATGAAGTTCACATTATGTCGGCACACAGAACGCCGATGGATGTAAATTACTTTATTTCTTCCGCTGAAGAAAACGGTTTCGGTGTTATAATCGCGTGTGCCGGAATGGCGGCTCATCTTGCCGGAGTATGTGCGTCTTATACAACTCTTCCCGTTATAGGTGTTCCGTTAAAAGGCGGAGCTATGGACGGGCTTGATTCTTTATTATCAACAGTACAGATGCCGTCCGGAATACCTGTGGCTTCCGTTGCTATAAACGGAGCTGCTAACGCTGCTTTTCTCGCTGCCGAGATTATTGCGATTGCAGACGGCGATCTTTCATGCAAACTCAAGGATTACAGAGCCTGCGCGGCGCAGAAAGTGCGTGAAAAAGACGCAAATCTAAACAAAAAAATAAATTCTTAGCACTATTATACGCAGGAGTTTTTCCATTCCTGCGTTTTCTTTCTGACAACATATGCGTGTAAAAAACGATTACATAAAAATAAGTCGCTCCTCAGCACCATACGACAAAACCTGAAAGACATGAGAATACGTTTCACTTTCCGTAGATTTTGAATACCAAAGGTTTCAACATTTAAATATTGCTTTTAACGATTTTTTGATGAGATAACAAAATAATACTTTAGCATAGGAGTAAACTACATGAAAAGTTTCAGCGAAGCTTACAAAAAAGCCGGCGTCGATATTACCGCCGGATACACTGCCGTCGAGCTTATGAAAAAACACATCGCACGCACGGTAATCGACGGAGTTTGCGACAAGATCGGCGGGTTCGGAGGAATTTTCGACATAGGAAGCATAATGGAAAAAAACAATATCCGTCATCCTCTTCTCGTTTCAGGCACCGACGGAGTCGGAACAAAACTTCGTATTGCTTTTCTGATGGATAAACATGACACGGTAGGCATCGACTGTGTTGCTATGTGTGTGAACGACATAATATGCTGCGGAGCGCGTCCTATCGTTTTTCTCGATTATATTGCATGCGGCAAAAACTATCCCGAAAAAATTGCTTCCATTGTTTCCGGTATTGCAGACGGCTGCGTTATGAGCGGATGTGCGCTCGTCGGCGGCGAAACTGCGGAAATGCCCGGATTCTACCCCGAAAATGAGTATGACCTTGCGGGTTATTCCTGCGGTATTGTTGACCGTGAAAACGTCATAGATAAAGAAAACGTAAAATCCGGCGACGTTATAATAGCTCTTCCCTCAAGCGGCGTTCACTCAAACGGCTTTTCTCTTGTAAGAAAAGTCTTTGATATCGAAAACCGCTGTATTACTTCCCCCATCTCTGAGTTTTCCGGAAAATCTCTCGGCGAAATTCTTCTCACACCCACAAAAATATATGTTAAACCTATTCTTGCTCTTTTGAATGAATTAAAAATTCACGGCATTTCGCACATTACAGGCGGCGGTTTTTATGAAAACATTCCACGCGCTCTTCCTCACGGCAAAACAGCAAAGATCGAAAAATCCGCGGTACGTACTCTTCCGGTTTTTGATATGATCAGAAAAGCCGGAGATATTTCAGAAAGAGATATGTTCAACACGTTCAACATGGGCGTCGGAATGACCGTTATCGTATCAAATAACGACGCTTCAAAAGCTCTTGAGATTCTACGCGATAACGGCGAGGACGCTTATATAATGGGAGAAATCATCTCCTCCGAGGACGGAGTAATACTTTCGTGAGGCGGACATGGAAAAAGTAAATGTTGCAGTTTTGGTTTCCGGCGGAGGAACAAATCTTCAGGCGATAATCGACAATTACGAACGCGGACTTCTTCCGCACTGTAATCTTTCACTTGTTCTCTCATCAAATCCTGAAGCGTATGCGCTTGAGAGAGCAAAAAAACACGCTATCCCAACGGTCACAGTATCCAAAAAAGATTCCCCTGACACCTTTGAAGAACGTATCGCGGCAGAACTCACCAAAAAAAATATTTCACTTATTGTTCTGGCAGGTTTTATGACTATCCTTTCCGCAGATTTTACAAATCGATACGAAAATCGTATCATCAACGTCCATCCATCGCTTATTCCGTCATTTTGCGGAAAAGGCTTTTACGGCCTTCGTGTACATGAAGCGGCTCTCTCTTACGGTGTGAAGGTAACGGGTGCTACCGTACACTATGTAAACTCCATACCCGACGGCGGAAAAATAATCATGCAAAAAGCTGTTTATGTAAATGACGGAGATACTCCCGAAACACTTCAGAAAAGAGTTATGGAAGAAGCAGAGTGGATAATCCTTCCCGCAGCCTGCGAATACGCGGCTTCAGAAATTCTGGAAAACAAAGGAAAGAGGTAACGACAAATGAACATATATGATGTAAACTCACCGAAAGATGCGCTTTACGGCAATCCTTACGTAGGGCGCGGCATAATGATTGGAAAAACACCGAACTCCAAAAATGCGGTATTTGCGTATTTTATTATGGGAAGAAGCGAAAACAGCAGAAACCGCGTCTTTCTCCCCGTTGGACGCGATATAAAAATACTTCCGTTTGACGAATCAAAACTTAAGGATCCTTCTCTTATAATATACTACCCCGTCCGCGATATCGGAAAAATAATTATAGTCACAAACGGCGATCAGACCGATACTATACGCGACGCTCTCCTCTCCGGCGGTACGTTTGAATCCGCTCTCGACACGAGATGCTTCGAACCCGACGCGCCGAACTATACGCCACGCATTTCAGGTATCATTTATCTCGGCGACGGAGATTTCAAATACAAGCTCAGCATACTTAAGTCTATTGACGTCATTGGAAGCGACTGCGTTCGAGAAACATTCTCCTATCCCGCAAAAGCAGGACTCGGTCATTTTATTCACACATATTTCACCGATGGAAATCCTCTTCCAACGTTCGGCGGCGAACCTAAAAGAATCTCTATATCCGATTCGATAGATGAATTCACGAACGAAATATGGGACAATCTGGACGAAAATAACAAAATATCGCTTTATGTGAGATATGTCTCACTTTTAGACGGAAGCGTCACCGACAGAATCATAAACAAACATCAAAAATAATTTGACAAAGCAATTATTTTGAAAAAAATTATATACGGGAGTACATAATGAAAGAATTTGAACTGAAATACGGTTGCAACCCAAATCAGAAACCCGCAAAGATTTATATGTCGGACGGAACTG
>CAKSJC010000124.1 GCA_934462885.1 uncultured Eubacteriales bacterium
ACTCGTAATAGGCCTTGACGCCGGTAGTACCGACGTCAAGGCCTATTACGAGTTTGTTTTCGTTCATATTTTATATTTACTTTCATAAATTTACTTTCGCGTAAGCGTGCGGTGAGATACGGTTTTATGTCAAATGAGACGGCGCAGCGTCTCGTGCGGGCGAGGGGCAGATTATATTACTTTAGATAAATAAGCGAAAATTTCGGCTATGTCGTCGTCTCCGTAAACAACAGCAGCGTGGTGGATGCCGCCCGCCTTGCAATAACTTTCGAGGAATTCGGGAACAGTTACATCAGGCTTCCACCAACCGTTCGGAGAAATGCTTTGCTCATTTTCAAACGGAGTGTAAAGCATCTCGCCATTCTGACAGTAAACGTCGAATGTTCCGTCAGGCATAGGGTTAAGGCTAACAAACGCGCTTCTTCCGGGTTTGAACGGAGCGACAACGCATACGGGATTGAAGGAATCGCCGTAAATAAAGTCTACTTCGCTCATGACGGGTTTCTTCTCTGTGCTTGAAAGGGCAACATTGTATTCGCCCATGTGGCTGAAGAAGAGGTTATTATGTCTCCAGTCGGGACAGAATATCTCCGCGAACGTTACTTCATCAAATACCGTCATAAGAGCGCCGACAAACGAAGCCGTAAGAACGTCTCCCTCTCCCGCGTATCCGATACCGTTTGCCATTTCAAGGCTTGCTTCCGCAAATGGCATTGTGGGGAATGAGCTGCTCTTATCAGCTGCGAGGAAGTTCATTGTAAATGCGGTAAGTCCCTCATCCTTTATCCATTTGCGCATGGCGAGCGCGGCGCGAGCGCATTTGTTGTATACTTCGCGGCTTGCGGTTACTGTGTATCTTTCGGAGTCAAGAGCGTATTCGGCGTCGATTTCTTCATCTGTAACCGCATCTATGTATTTTCTCGACTTCATGTCGTATTCAACGACTTCTATTCCCAGTTTCTTGCGAAGTTCGTCAAAGGGAATACGGAAGTCTCCCATGCCTTCGAACTGTCCGCCGACAAGACCGGCTTTTGCGTGAGTAAGCTCGTTTCTTATAACGCACGCTTTACCGTATGCGAGAATGCGGCGAACCATATCTTCATATCCCGGATTGACTTCTCCGAAGTAACCGGCAACGATCTCGTATTTTTTACCGTTACGGCGGAGCATATTGCAAAGATCCATTACGCCGTGGATACCGTGGTTGTAGTTTACGCTGTCGGCGTACATAAAAGGAGTAAATTCATAGTGGAAAGTAGTGTCGAGTATAAGAATCGGAAGCTTTGTGGAGGATAGAACGCCGCATGACTCAAGAGATGGAGAATAAGCTACGTTTAACGTGATTATAAGATCGACGTTCGCTTCTTCGAAAAAATGAACCGCTTCTTCGAATTCGGATTTTACTCTGCAAATCGGAGCGCGTACTATATCAATGCCTATTTTTTCGAGACGATCTCCGGTTTCAGCAACGAATTTCTCGGCTGTTTTTCTCATGTAAGGAGTCGTATCGTCGTAAAGCTTTATATATAAAGGAAGAAAACCCGCTTTGATTTTTCTTTTCATTTTTTATTCCTTTCTTATTTACTGTTATTTTTTATTTGATTTACAAAAGCTGTGGCGTTATTATAGAATACATCTTCGATTAACTGCTTGCCGCCTGCTTTTTCAAGAGCGTCTAACATATTTCTTACTTGCTCGTACAAAAGGAATGTGTATTTAGCTTCGGCTTCGGGGGATTCATGGGAGTCCTTATTCCAATCGAAAGTTTCTCTTGAGAAGTTGTGATAAGTTTTATTTGCCCATGTTCTTCTGCCGTGCCAACGGAGGATCGGCAGATCCGTACCGAAGAATATTTTGTGATGAGCGATATGCTCAAGCATAAACGCGTGAACGGCGGGATTTATTACGGCGGTGGTATCGAAATAGAATCCGTCTATGTCGGATCCGAAGTCGGCAAGCGCGCTTTCCGCGTATTCGATGTTGTAGCATCTGCCGTAATGAGCGATAACGATTTTTACATCCGGGTAAGTCTGCCGCATTTCAAGAAGTTCACGGATGTTATTTTTATCCGCGAGTCTGAGAGGGCGCGGAAGGTGAATAACTACCGCTTTTTTATGTCTGTCGAGAGTTTTCAAAAATTTGTGCGGAAGAAAATCGAATATGCCGATTTCAGAGCCTTTTTCCGCAACGAGGTCAGGGTAAGGCTTGTAGCCGATAAATCCTCTTTCGAGCAAAAGCTGTTCGCATTCATCCGCGTCATATGATGGATCAACGCACATAGCCGCGGAAGTAATCTTTACATCGCGGTTGTTTTCAGATTGCATCAGCTCATATATGTGCGTGTTTGCGCTTTTTAAGTCGATGCCGCGGCACGGCATAGGAAAAACGTTAGCTTCGGTTTTACGACCTGCCCAAAGGGTTGTGCAGTAGCGGGCGTAATCATCGAACGTCATTGTGAATCCGCACTGCATTGCCCAGTCTTCATCGACAGCTTCTTTTGAGACTGCGGTGCAGTCTGACGGACGGGTGATATGAGCGTGGAAATCGAATACCTTTGCGGGAAGTCTGGGGTTTATGTACTCATTAAAAAACTCCGAGTCATAAGGTTCTTTTTTAAAGTAATCAGTCATATATACACATCTCCGTTTATTAAAGTATACGGTTAAAAATATAGTGTTATTTATGTCGTGAAATGACATAATATATCACGCTAAAGTATAGCATATTTAGCGTGTTGTGTCAAGGTTGGAAGAGGCATAAAAAGAAAGATGGGGCAAATCACGGAAAGTAAAAATGAGTATAAATTTTTGAGATATGGCAGAGTTTTTTTATAGAAGCTGTCAATGCAGTTCATCTTAAGATTTGAAATTTTAAAAAGATTCGCGGAAAAACTTATTAATAAGTTTTTCCGCGAATCTAATTGTATATGTTCAGAGCTTTTTAATGTAGTTTCCCTCTACGTGAATACCTTCCGTAACTACAATAAAAGCGTCGCGGTCATATTTATGGACTATCGCTTTAAGTTTCGGGATTTCGTATTTCGAGATGAGAATGTAGAGTATCCTTGAGTTTTCGTGAGTATACGCACCGATTGATTTCCATTCCGTGACTCCGCGTCCGAGCGCCGAGAAAACCTCATGCTCAAGTTCGTCGGGATTGGCTTTTGTGATTATTTTAACTTCCGCATTTATATTTTGAATGTGTACCTTATCCATTACAAAAGAATATATTATAGCGTACAGAAGAGAATAGATAACCGTTTCTATATCAAAGAGGAAGAGACATATACCGTATAGGATAATATTTACGGTAAGATTTACATTTCCCACGCTTAAGTTTTTGCCGGATTTATATACCGTCATGCCGACCGTATCCATTCCTCCGGCGGACGAGCCCATGCATAAGATAACTCCTGCACCGAAACCGGAAACTATCGCGCCGACGATACAAGCGGTCAGACGGTCGCTCATTATGACGAGCGGCGGGATAAACGACATCGACGCTGTGACCACGCTTACGGTGATGAATGTTTTGGCAAAAAAGAGCTTGCCCATTCGCGGGAAAGCGTAAACAAATATCGGAATGTTTATTGCATAATATATGATACCCGCTATGTCGATATTTTTCAGAGGTAGATGAAGATATTCAATCAAGACCGTTCTTATAAGCTGCGAAAATCCGACGAGACCGCCGGTATACAGTCCGGCTGATGTCACAAACAGATTAATTCCGGCGGCATAAACAAGAGCGCCGATTATGCATCCTAAAAGACGCCATATTTCAAATTTCGGGTTTTCCGATGTTGTTTTTTCTTTTGGCATTTGATTTTTCTCCATAAATAAATTATATGTTTTAATTATTGAATCCGAGAATTTGCAATAACGCGCGGCCTGTTCAGATTATAGCATATGGGAATATATTTGTCAAAAAGAGTGCGTGATATAAAAAAATAACTAAGGAAGTTCAAGTAATTGGGAAAGCTCTTTGTCAGGTATTGTTAACAAAGGCTTTTTTAATCCCTCATACAACCCGCGGCGTCCTGTTTATCGGGATATGCCTTACTTTGCAGGCTTTA
The DNA here is from genome assembly GCA_934462885.1 of uncultured Eubacteriales bacterium. GTDB lineage: Bacteria > Bacillota > Clostridia > Oscillospirales > CAG-272 > UMGS1696. Next base: position 4,076 of record CAKSJC010000124.1, read on the forward strand.
GCGCACGTGTGTTGTGAAAATATACCAATACGCGCCTCCCTGTTTCCGGAATATGACGCAACACCTACAAAAATCAATTTCTTCAAAAAAACTATTGCATAATTATTCAAGACGTGCTATAATTACTGCATTAAAATTCACTTTAGTGAACCAAAATAACAACATTTATGCATAAATCCGGTAAGGATGATCGGTGGGGCGGTATGAAAAAAGTATTTATCGACGGAAGATCGGGAACCACGGGACTTAGAATATACGAAAGGCTTTCCGAGAGAGAGGATATTGAACTTTTATCTCTTTCCGAGGATAAAAGACACGATGTTTCGGCAAGAAAGAAATTTCTTAACGAAGCGGATATTGCATTTCTCTGCCTGCCGGATGACGCTGCCCGTGAGTCGGCAGATTTTATCGAAAATCCCGACACGGTGGTGATAGATACGTCAACAGCTCACAGAACGGCGGATGGTTGGGCATACGGTTTCCCGGAGCTGTCGGCTGCGTTTGAAGAAAAAATACGCGGCTCAAAAAGAATAGCCTCGCCGGGGTGTCACGCGAGCGGCTTTATCGCGCTTGTTTACCCGCTTATAGAGGCGGAAATAATTGAAAAAGACATCCTTCTTTCCTGCTTTTCTCTGACGGGGTACAGCGGCGGAGGAAAAAAGATGATCGCCGAATATGAGAACGAAAAAAAGAAAGACAATCTTTCCTATCCGGGGCAGTACGGATTGTCGCAGAATCACAAGCATTTACGTGAAATGACGGCGGTCACGGGACTCGAAAATTCTCCGATATTCTGTCCTGTCGTCGATGATTTTTACAGCGGCATGGAGGTAAGCGTTCCGCTTTTCTCAAAACAGCTGAAAAAAGGAAAAAGTACGCAAGACATAATAAAAGCGTACAGTGAAAAATACAACGGACCAATCGTTTTTTTCAAGGAGACCAAAGATGAGAAGAAAACTCTTTATGCCGGCGAGCTTTCGGAAAAAGACACCATGAAAGTCACGGTTTACGGCGGTGAAGAGAGGATACTTCTCACGGCGGTTTACGATAATTTGGGAAAAGGCGCGTCGGGTGCGGCCATAGAATGCATGAATATCGTAATGGGTAAAAACAAAGAATACGGACTTAACATATAACGGGAGAATTAATCATGAAAATAATTGACGGCGGTGTTTGCGCCGCAAAAGGATTTAAGGCATCCGGAGTACACTGCGGGATACGTAAGAACAAGGCTAAAAAGGATCTCGCACTGATATACAGCGAAAAAAAAGCCGACGCGGCGGCAGTGTATACGACGAATCTCGTAAAAGGCGCTCCTCTTATCGTAACAAAGAAGCACCTTGAAAACGGAAAAGCGCAGGCGGTCATATGCAACAGCGGTAACGCGAATACCTGCAACGCGAACGGAATCGAAATAGCGGAAAAAATGAGCGCGCTTTGCGCCGAATCTCTTGGGATAAGCGCTGACGATGTGGTTGTAGCTTCAACGGGAGTTATAGGACAGCCTCTTTCGATTGAACCTATCAAAAACGGTATTCCCTCGCTTGTATCGGGACTCGGAAACAATTCCGAGGACGCTGCGGAGGGAATAATG
>CAKSJC010000125.1 GCA_934462885.1 uncultured Eubacteriales bacterium
CGCATATTTCGCGTATGACGCCGTCACGGTCGGCAGTTATGTCGTTGAACATTTTCATTGCTTCAACAAGACAGAGAACGTCTCCCTTTTTCACTCTGCTTCCGACCGAAACAAAAGGCGGTTCGTCGGCGCCCGGCTTTAAGTAAGCTGTTCCGACGAGGGGGGAGGTTACGGTTCCGGCGGAAACGGAAACTGCGGCGGATGTTGAGCGCACATTGTCATCCGAGAGAGTTGTGCCGAAAGACTCCGCGCTGCCATACGTTATGAGATCGCCGCTATGTGCAGATGGGGTAGCTTGAAGAACTCCCGAACCCTTTGATTCAAGAGTTATGCGGACGCTGCCCTCTGTAATATCTATTTTTGAAAGACCGTTATTTTTCAGTATTTCAGCAAGTTCACGTATGTTTTTTATATCCACTTTTTTACCTCATATTTTACGGAATGCGACGCAGGCATTGTGTCCGCCGAAGCCGAACGATGCCGAGAGAGACGCTTCAAGCGGAGTTTTTTGTGCCGTCTGCGGCGTGTAGTCAAGATCACACTCGGGATCGGGTTCCGTCAGATTTATCGTCGGAGGAACGGTGTCATAAAGAAGGGCGCATATTGCCGCAACGGCTTCCGCGCCGCCTGCCGCGCCGAGCATATGACCGGTCATTGATTTGGTCGAACTTATATGGAGCTTACCTGCCGCATCGCTGAACACTTTCTTCAACGCGAGAGTTTCCGAAGCGTCGTTTAATTTTGTTCCCGTGCCGTGAGCATTATAATAGATTCGCTCTGCCGGAATATCGCGTATACCGGTAATGGAGTCGGCAATACAGCGCGAGCTTTCAGCCGCTTCGGGATTTGGAGATGTGACGTGATATGCGTCGCAGGTAGAGCCGTAACCGACGACTTCACAGAGAATAGCTGCTCCGCGGCGCACGGCATGATCGTAATCCTCGAGTATCAATGCTCCGGCTCCCTCGCCCATTACAAATCCGCTGCGCCTTTTGTCAAACGGAATGCTTGCCGCATCAGGATCGGCGGATGGAGAGAGCGCCTGACAAGATCCAAATCCGGCGACTCCGAGGGGAGTTATGGCAGCTTCGCTTCCTCCGCAGAGGATAGCGTCCGCATATCCCGCCGCAATTGCGCGGTATGCTTCTCCGATAGCGGTTGTACCTGAAGCGCAGGCAGTAGAGAGCGACATAACGGGACCTTTTGCTCCGTATCTTATCGCAAGTATTCCGGAGGCGATGTTCGTTATCATCTTTTGTATAAACAGAGGAGAAACTCTTTTCGGACCGCGTTCAAGAAGGACGGAATGCTCCTGACACATGGTTTCAAATCCTCCGATACCGCTTCCGAAATATACGCCGAAACGTTCGGGAGCTACGTTTTCGAGTATGCCGCTTGATTGAACCGCTTCTTCGGCGACGCATACCGCATACTGTGCGAAGCGGTCTGTGCGCCCCGCAGACTGTTTATCCATGTATTTATACGGATCGAAGTTTTTCACTTCTGCGGCGAGAGTGTATTTTGTACCCGACGTATCGAAGCGCGTAATGGGAGCTATACCGTTTTTCCCCGATGTGATGGCGTTCCAAAAGTCTTTTGTATTGTTTCCGACGGGGGAGAGAACTCCGATTCCCGTAACTGCGACTCTGTTCATATTCGATGATCCTCCGTTGAAAAAGTGTATTTATGCGATTTTTTACCTTCAACTTATGCTCTGAGCGTTTGTCTGCGGTTATTCGACGCTTGACCTACATTGCAAGTCCTCCGTCTATGCGTATTACTTCTCCAGTAATATAATCGGACATTGAAGAAGCTAAGAAGAGAGCAAGATCCGCAACCTCTCCCGCTTGCCCGATGCGTCTCATCGGAATGGCTTTCTTCCATGTTTCCTCGGGAAGAGAGTCTGTCATGTCGGTTTCGATAAAGCCGGGAGCGATCGCATTGCAGCATATGCCGCGCGAACCGAGTTCCTTCGCCATGGTTTTTGTAAGTGCGATAAGTCCCGCCTTAGCAGCGGTGTAGTTTGCCTGGCCGGGATTTCCCGACAGAGCGGTTACCGACGAAATATTTATTATTTTTCCGCCTTTTTGTTTTAAGAAAATCGGGCAGAGATTTTTCATCATCAGAAAAGCGCCGCGCAGATTTACGTCCATTACTCGGTCAAAATCCTCATCGTGCATACGCATTAGGAGAGAATCTTTCGTTATTCCGGCGTTGTTAACAAGAATATCGCACCGTCCGAAGGCGGAAAGAATTTGATGTATCGTACTTTCGACCGATGCGGCGTTTGAGACGTCGCATTTGTATTCTTGTGCTTTAGTTCCGTTTCTGCGGCAGATTTCCGCGACTTCAGAAGCTTTTTTTTCATTTCCCGCGTAAATTATTGCAACATCCGCCCCGCGAGAGGCGAATTTTTCGGCTATCGCGGCTCCGATGCCGCGGGACGCACCTGTAACAATGGCGACCTTTCCGTTAAGAGAGCAGATTTCGGGCAGCATTTTTAATTTCCTCCGTGTCAGTTGCGGAGTACACTGCGGCGTCGGGCAGGATACGCCGTATCAGACCGACGAGAGTGTTTCCGACTCCGCATTCTATAAAGGTGTCAAATCCGTCTTTGTACATTTTTTCGATGAGAAGCCGCCATTTTACGGGGGACTTCATTTGGAGCGGAAGCTCATTTGTGGGAGAGGCGGAATATATTTCCGCAGTTCTGTCCGCGTATACGGGAAGTACGGGCTTTGTTATATTGAATTTTTTAATATATTCTGCAAATTTTTCTGAAGCATCTTCCATGAGTGGAGAGTGGAAGCCGCCTCCTACTTTAAGAGGCATGACGCGCCCTCCGGCTTCTTTCAGCTTTGCAGCGACTGCGGAAAGAGCAGAATCGAGACATGAGACTACGACCTGACCGGGCGAGTTAAAGTTCACAGCCCAAGCGCCGTTTATGTCCTTTAGTGAATTGCAGACTTCTTCATCCGATAGTTTCAGCACCGCGAGCATTGACGCCGCAGGGGCTTTTGCCATTTCCGCTCCGCGATAGCATGAAATACGAAACCCGTCGAGATAGGGATAAGCGCCGGCATAAGCGAGCGCCGAGAGTTCTCCGAGAGAAAAACCGGCGCAGGCATCCGCGCATACGCCTTCTTCTTTGAGAGCGAGAGCGGCGGCAAGATCGCACAGATAAAGACAGGGTTGAGTGTTATCTGTTTTCTTTAACTCTTCATCAGTGGAATCAAAGCACATTCCGAGAGTTCCGGAACGCACGGACTCCGCTTCGTCGAACAGTTTTTTGACGGAGGGGTAATTCTCGTAAAGAGATCGTCCCATTCCGGGATGCTGCGCTCCCTGACCTGAAAAAACGAAAGCTACTTTTCCCATTTCCCGATCCTCTCAATTACAGCTTCAGCTTCATCAATTATGTCTGAAATGATTTTTGCGGCAGGTTTTACGGTTTTTATTATTCCGGCGATCTGCCCTGCAAGGTAGCAGCCGTTTTCGTCGCCGAGAACAGCGGCTTTTCTGAGAGATCCTGCGGCGAAAGCGTCAAGCTCTTCGCGAGTCGCGTTTGCGGAATATTCTTTTTTTAGGTATTCTCTCGTGAAGGGGTTTTTTACAGCGCGGCATGCAGTGCCCATAAAGCGTCTTCCTGTAACTACTGTTGAAACATCGGTAGCTTTAAGGATAGCTTCCTTGTAATTTTGGTGAACCGAACATTCTTCTGCACACAGAAAGCGCGTTCCCATCTGAACCCCGACCGCACCGAGAGCGAGAGCGGCGGCAAAGCCGCGTCCGTCGGCGATTCCGCCTGCCGCGATTACGGGAACCGAAACGGCGTCACATACCTGAGGAACGAGAGATAGTGTGGAAGTCTCACCGACATGACCTCCCGATTCGGCGCCTTCCGCGATGACGGCGTCGGCGCCCGCGCGCTCAGCCATTTTTGCATAAGCAACCGAGGCTACGACCGGGATTACCGTTATGCCGGCGTTTTTCCATTCTTCCATGTATTTTGAGGGAAGCCCTGCGCCTGTCGTTACTACACGGACGCGTTTTTCGGCGGCGACAGCGGCGACCTCATCGGCGTGAGGGCTCATAAGCATTATGTTTACACCGAACGGGCGGTCTGTGAGAGAAGATGCAAGATCTATCTGCTCGCGCAGATAATCCGCTCCCGCATTCATTGCGGAGATTATTCCGAGTCCTCCCGCATTTGAGACGGCGGCAGCTAATTTCCCGTCGGCTATCCATGCCATTCCGCCCTGAAATATAGGATATTTTATGCCGACAAGGTCGCAAAGTATAGATCTCATAGCGTATGCCTTTCGGTTTTAGTTATTTTTTTGCGTTTTCGATTATAGAAACCAGATCGCCTACGGTTTCGGCTTTGTTTTCTCCGAGTTCAATTTCATAACCGAATTCATCCTCAAATTGCATCATAAGCTCAGCTACGTCAAGCGAGTCAAGTCCGAGATCCTCTATTTTTGTGTCAGAGGTTATTTCGGAAACATCCTTTCCGATTCTTTCAGCGATAATTTCAGCAACTTTGTTGAGCGTCATGTTTTTTTCTCCTTATTATATATAAAGTTGGTTTTTTAAAATTAGTTTTGTCTGATTTTGGCGTGTTTTAGCTTTTTGTTTGATTCGGGATTTCTTAATTTTTAGACGTGGGCGTTACTACCACTTGATTAGGCACGCTGCGCTTGCGAGTCCCGCGCCGAATGCAGATAAAACGAGAAGGTCTCCGCGTTTGATAAGCCCTGCGGAATTCATTTCGGAAAGCGCGATCGGGATACTCGCGGAGGAAGTGTTACCGTATCTTTCGATATTTCGGAAAAATTTCTCTTTCGGTATTCCCATACGCTTTGCGGCAAAATCTATTATCCGCGCGTTCGCTTGATGAGAAACGATATACGCGATATCGTCAAGCGTAACGCCTGCTTTTTCAAGTATTTCATGTGTGTCCGCGCAAATGCTGTTTACGGCAAACTTGAATGTTTCCTGTCCGTTCATTGTAATGTACGGTTTTATGGTATCTCTTGTGAAGAACGGAGAATTCCCGTGAGATGAGCCTATTTTTAATACTTCATCACCGCCCTTGACGTGAAATACGGAGGAGATGTAGTTTTCTCCGGGTTCAAGAACGGCTGCTCCCGCTCCGTCTCCGAAAATCACGCAGGTTGATCGGTCGGTCCAGTCGACTATGCGGCTGAGCCGTTCGGCGCCGACGATAAGAATTTTCTTAAATCCTTTTTTTATAAAGCCGTCCGCAACGTCGAGAAGAAATATAAACGCAGAGCACGCCGCGTTTATATCAAACGCCATGCAGTTTATACCGAGCATATGCTGTACCGTACATGATACGGATGGCGAAACATCTTCTCCGCTTACGGTCGCGCCGATTATGAGATCAAGCTCTGCGGCGTCGCATCCTGCGGATTCAAGCGCTGAAAGAGAAGCGCGGTATCCCATTTCTCCTGCGGTTTCGTTTGTAGAAATATGTCTCTCGCTGATTCCAATACGCTGTTTTATCCATTCGTCGGATGTATCGACGTATTTTGAAAGCTCATCGTTTGTGACGACTCGCTCCGGTACGTAGCTTCCTGTCCCGGCTATCTTAAAACTCATATTTCCTCCGTGAAATTCCGGTCTCAAAAACCCGTTT
>CAKSJC010000126.1 GCA_934462885.1 uncultured Eubacteriales bacterium
CCCCCGCACCCCCAAAAACTTTCGAGGGAAAGTTTTTGATGTCGTGCAAACAAATTTAGTTAAGCTTTGGTTTATGCAGATACTCAGTTTACGGACGGCTCTATGTCGGCAAGCTGAGTATCGGCTGTAATCTAAACCGAACCATATCCGTCTGCAATACACCCATACTCCCCCTCAGTCCGAAAGTTCTTTGGTTCTTTCTTCCAAGAAAGAACCGCGTCTCCCGTCTCCCGCGTCCCCGGGGAACGATGCGGGGGGTTTTTGAAAAAAACCCCCGCACCCCCAAAAACTTTCATGAGAAAGTTTTTGATGTGCTCCCTTGAATTTTTTGTGTAACTTTAATTTATGCAAATACTCACTGCGCAGCCTTTTTTATGTCAGCAAGCTGAGTATCGGCTGTAACTTAAACTGAACCATACCCGTCCGCAATACACCAATGCTTTCCCAGTCCGAAAGTTCTTTGGTTCTTTCTTCCAAGAAAGAACCGTCTCTCCGCGTCTCCCGCGTCTCCCGTGCGATTATTTTTTGGGCAGAATTACGGTCATTTTCGTTCCGATATCAAGACCGGAGACGGCTTTGATTCTACCGCCGTGCTGTTCCGCTATCCACTTTGCGATAGATAAGCCGAGACCGCTTCCGCCGGCGTTATCGCCGCGCACGTTCTGACCTCTGTAAAATCTGTCGAAAATATGCGGCAGTTCTTCTTTGGCGATCCCGATTCCGTTGTCGGCTACCTCAATATATACATTTGAGGGATCTTCATACGCTTTAAGGGTGATAGTTCCGCCGTGCGGAGTATACTTTGCGGCGTTATCGGTGAGAATGCGCACGCATTGCTTTAGCATGGCGGCGTCGGCGAGGGTAACGCAGGACGGAGCGTCTCCAAAATCCGGATTGGCGTCACGACCGTCCGAAAGCTCCGAAATCATGCGGTACTCGTGCTCTTTGTCTATCATCATACATTCGTCAAGGACCTCGGCGACCGTTTCTTCCGCGGAAACCGGCTTCATATCAAAGACATGCCTGTCCATTTCTCCGCGCGCGAGAAAGAGAAGATGATCAATGAGCGTATTCATGTGCGCGGATTCGACTTTTATCGCGGCAATAGCTTCTTCTCTGACTTTCGGATCGTTTTTTCCCCACCTGTCGAGCATGTTAATATATCCCTGAATGACCGAGATTGGCGTCCGCAGCTCGTGGCTGGCGTCGTCGACGAAGCGTATTTGCTTCTTTTTTGCTTCATTGAGACGTTTTAACATATTGTTGACCGCAGCTTCAAGACCGCCGAGTTCCGTTTCGTGAACGTCTATCGACGCGCGGCTGTCGTCTATTTCGTTTATTGCGTCGGCGAGACTTTTTACATCCTCGCCCGATATATCGGAAGTATCGCCTTCGTCGGCTGAGGCGCGCACGGCTCCGGCGGAGTTCATCCGGCGGACCTCATCCGAGCTTGCCTGCCCGGTTTCCGAAGAAAGGCGTTCCGCCGCGAGCGCGACGTCGTCGATGGGACGGAGGTATTTTTTTATAAGTCCCCGCCCCGTGAAGTGACCGAGTATCATTCCAAGGAACTGGAGAGCGACAAGGAGAACGAAAAATGCGCTCACGGAAGATAAGATTATCGAAGCGTCCGCAGAAACGGTCACGGAGTCTTTACCGACTGAGGAAAGATAGCTTCCGTAGACTGCCGAATCATCGGATTCCGCCGCGCTTGAGCCATCTATGCCGCGATTTTCGTCGGAGGAGTTATCGGTTTCGGGATCGGGAGTTTCGATTTTATATGTTTCGGCGGTATCGTTTATCACCGCATTCGAGTATTCGTCGTACCTGACGGTAAAGCGGTAGCTAATTCCGTCGAAGAGTTTTTTTCCGTCGTTTCGAGCGTTTTCGGCAATTGCTGAGGGAGTAAGGCCCGAAAAGGTTCTGCCCGAAACATTAAAAACACGCCCCCCGTATGCTCCTTCGACCGTGAGACACCACACGGCAAGCACAAGAAGCGCTACCGCAATATCGCCGAGGACGCTTTTTAAGAATTTTCTCCTCATTAACGCCGCGTTCAGGCTCTTTGCGATAGAGCCTGTGCGGCTTTTCTTTTTTCTTTCAGCCATTTCAACCTCTCAGCTTTTTCGGAAAAGGTTTTCGGAGATCAGTTTTGCCGTCCGGTTTATCCTCCGACTTATCTTTCGCTAAAAACATCCGTCTTATCCTGCGGCGTCTCATCCGCCTTGTCGTCTGAGCTATCCTCAGCCTTTTTATCCGATGCGTTCATTTCGTCCGAGACGATATATCCTACTCCGCGGATGGTTTTTATGACGTCGTCGGCGGTTTTGTGACGTATATAGCGGACGTAAACGTCGATAATGTTTGTTTCGCCGTAGTAATCGTATCCCCAAGCGTCGCAGAGGAGCTTTTCACGGGACATTGCGACGTTTTTGTTTTCGAGAAGCGTGCGGAGCAGAATGAATTCACGGTTTGTAAGCTCCACGGGCGAGCCGTTATAAGTTACCTTGTGTGAGGAGACGTTAAGCTCTACTCCCGAGCAGGAGAGCGTTTCAGTCTCTTTGTTTTTGGCGTCATGAGAGTCCTGAGCGCTTTTTCTCGGACGAAGAATAGCGCGGATACGCGCGAGCAGCTCTTCAATCGCGAACGGTTTTGTTATATAGTCGTTCGCCCCCATATCAAGACCGGCTACCTTATCCGTGACGGAATCACGCGCCGTGAGAAGAATCACGGGAACATCGGAAGATCTTCTGAGGCGGCGAAGCGCTTCGATCCCGGATATGCCGGGGAGCATTATGTCAAGAATTATAAGGTCGAACGCGCCGCTCTCGGCAGCCGCAAGCCCGTCCGTGCCGGTTAAGGATTTTTCTGTTTCATAACCCTCGTGTTCAAGCTCAAGCTCAATGAAGCGGGCAATTTTTTCTTCATCTTCGATTATGAGAATGCGGCTCATTTGTTTTTCTCCGATCCGAAGTCGCTGCGGAAGTCGATCGAGTACGAGCATCCGAAAAACAGACAGATAAGCATTACTGCCGCGACGGCTTCATAAGATACAAATATGAGGATAATAAGAAAAATTACGGGAAGAGAAAGAATCTCCTTGTCCGAACGCCTTACGATAAGACTGTACGTGATTGTTTTTTTTGCAAGCTCCTTAAGCTTTTCGCCGAGCGTTTTTGCGTCTTTTTTGAATTCGCCGTTTTGTTTTTTTGACGCCGTGGCGGTAACCACTTCGTAGTCGGAGCGGTCGGCGTCGGATTCGGCGCTTGACGTAAGAGGCTTGATTTTTCCTTCTTTTTCCAAAATCAAAAGAGCTTCAAGCATATCCCAGTTTGAGCGTTCGAGCGCGTCGCGCGCGTCGGAATAAGAAATATTCGCCTTTTCGTGCAGTTTTGCCACCATTTCAATCTGATCCATTTTTACCACCGTATGCAGTATTTCCGCCCCGTTATGCCAAGCACGGCACATCGGGCGGAAAATAAATCTTTTTTTACTGTGTATATAATAACATATCTTTAGTTAAAAGGTAAGGAGTCAACGATTAAAATGTGATTAAAAAATCGAAGTTTCCCAAAAACGTGCGGTAATCGACGCAGTGGCGGGAGCGATATCTCTGATATATTAAACCTTTCCGACGGGCGCATTATTTCTTATTATGCGGAAAACGGAAAAAGTTATTGTTTTTCTTGTTGAAAAAACGTTTCGCCTTTCGTCATATTTGTCCGTCAGTCAAAGCTAATTAACAAAATCCCGTTGCATTTTTGCGCACTCTCTGCTATAATAAACACGATTATATTTCAAACAGTAATAAGAAAGGCGAAAAAATGTCATATAATGTTCCTCTTAACTTTGATCTTGCGGGAAAAACCGCAGTTGTAACGGGCGGCGGCGGAGTTCTCTGCTCCGGTTTTTCAAAGACGCTTGCAGCGGCAGGCGCGAGAGTCGCAGTGTGCGACCTTCGTCTTGAAGCTGCCGAAAAAGTAGCGGAAGATATCCGCGCAAACGGCGGAGACGCCATAGCGGTCGCTATGAACGTTCTCGACAAAAAATCCGTCGAAGAAGCGAAAGACGCGATCTGCAAGAAATACGATAAGGTAGATATACTCTTAAACGGCGCGGGCGGAAACAATCCGAAAGGCTCTACGACGCGCGACAATCTTACTCCCGACGAAATAGCAGAGCTTGACGCAAACGGAACAATCGAAGGCGTAAAAACGTTCTTTGACCTCGATCCCGACGGAATCTCGTTCGTGTTCAACCTAAACTTCCTCGGAACTCTCATTCCGACGCAGGTGTTCGCGCGCGATATGGCGAAGCACGGCGGAACGATAATCAATGTTTCTTCAATGAATGCGTTCAGACCGCTTACGAGAATTCCCGCGTATTCCGGCGCTAAAGCCGCAATCTCAAACTTCACACAGTGGCTTGCGGTTCACTTTGCTCCCGTAGGCATACGTGTAAACGCGATCGCGCCCGGATTCTTCCTTACAGAGCAGAACAGAACTCTTCTCACAAACCCGGACGGTTCTCTCACCGCGCGCGCCGATAAGATAATCGCACATACGCCGATGAGCCGTTTCGGAGTTCCCGCGGATATCGACGGAACTCTTCTTTGGCTTGCAGACGACCGCCACTCCGCGTTTGTTGACGGCGTGGTTATCCCCGTAGACGGCGGTTTCGCCGCTTATTCCGGGGTATGATTATGAAAACAATGAAAAATATTCGTAAAACGGTTCTTGTGATTTGCGCGCTTCTCACGCTTTTCACACTCACGTCATGCGGAAAGAAAGTCATCGGCATAGTTCCCGCGTACATCGGCGAAACAGTCACCGATACTCACCATGAGTTCAAAAACGAAGACTTTTATATATTAGCGAGTTACGACGACGGCACAGATGAAGAAGTTACCGATTTCGATATTGAGTACGTCGGCATGAAGCAAGGGTACTATATTCTCAATATCACGTATAAAGGTTTTTCGAACCCGTGCTACGTACACATGGAACTGAACGTTTACCCGAGCGATATGTCGGACGGCGAAACGGGCGAATAAAGAAAAGCATCTGAAAAAGCTGATAAAAACACTCCCTGCGGAATACGGCGGAGGGTAGTGGGAAAGCATTCTTAAAGTCCGCCTCGACTGAGCGGACGGATAAGCGAAAAGCCGTGTAAACGGGAATCCGTTTGCACGGCTTTTTCTTTGTTTCCGTTCGGGAAGCCTGTGAAAACGCCGCTTGGAGTGATGCAGACGCAAAGAAAAGATACAATCGGTTTTATTTCTGCCGTTCCATTCAGCCCGCTTCTGTGCTATAATATTAAGGAATATAATTGTGCTGTGAGCGTTGAAGAAGAATTACGCTGAATTTAAACAGCGCCGCATTGCGTTTTGATGCGGATTGCGCCGGAGCTCGAATTTTGACCTGTCTGCGGCGCGGTGAGAAGCGGCAAGACTGACTATGGCTGAACAGCAATGATTCTATAAGAAACACCGAATCGCACAGCGCGGGCGTATTGCTTAGCCTGTCGAAAGAGTTTACATAATATATAAAGAAGAAAGAACCCTCCTCCGTCGTCTGAAGGATTGCTGATAAAAAAGATAAAAAAGGTGAAAAAAGGGGGTTGACAAGGGGTGAGGAATGT
>CAKSJC010000127.1 GCA_934462885.1 uncultured Eubacteriales bacterium
GTATGGCGTTGTGTGTATACTCTTTCTCGGCGTTGCCATCATGTCAGCCACAGTATCGCGCCATTTCTTATAGTGCTCCGTTTTCTTGTGAAATTCTGCCGCTTCCTCGTCTTTATATACTTCGTAGAGAACAAACTTAGTTGAATCCGCGTTATCATGAAGAACGTCAAATCGCACGTTCCCATGTTCTTTTCTCGAATTTTCATGATTATAAGACGTTATTTTAACAAATTCATCTACAAATTCCGGCTTTACATCAACAAATACAAGCGTTGCTTTCATTTTTGTCACCTTTTACAAATTACAAGATTACAGTATTTTGAAAAATTCAAGTTCTTCTCCATCGGGACCGTATACAAATCCGCAGTTAAGCGTAAGAGAAACCGGCGAAGAATCGACCCGTACTACTTTAGGAGCGGATTTTGCTTTTGCTCCCGCGGCAAGCGCTGTCGCGTATGCTTCATCAACATTGTCGACCCTCATTGCAAAGTGGATATACTGCGGGTTATTTCTCTCGCCGTCATGTCCTCCCGCGAAAAGTTCAAGAATACTGCCGTCCCCCATGTCAAGCATTGCAATACGGTGTTCTCCCTCTCCCCACATTGTATAAAGAGACATTCCAAGACCCTCTGTGTAAAATTTCAAAGATTTTTCAAAATCTGTCGCCAAAAGCGCGATATGATGAAAACCCATTCCTTTTATAATTTTGTTTGACATAATTTTACTCCTTCCTTATTTTCAAATTTTGTTCCGCTTTTTACTTTTTCTATAACTTCAACAACCTTGGCGGCCTGATCAAGTCCTATCGGATACGGTTTCCCATGTCTTATTGACTCGTAAAGATAATCCCATATCCTCGGAGTTCCGTCCACGCTGTCCATCGGAACGGACTCCTCAATCCAGTTAAGAGTTTCCGTATTGGTAAATCCGGAGTCAGTTCCGGGCGTATTGGGATTTGCGTCAATGTGAGCAAGCTCTTTGTTCGGATCAAGATATTTAAATTTGAGATTATATCCCTCAGATATCAAAGTTCCTCGTGAGCCGTATACGGTATATTCGGGAGTTTTTATTGCTACGCCTCCCGATATCTCCATGTCGACTATCCTGTTATTTATTCCGGTAAATACAATTTTAATGTGATCCTCACAATCCCCTGCCGCTGCAACGTGCTTTATATTTGAGTAGAAGTTTTTGTAATCTCCGCCGCAGAATTGAAGAGAGTGATCGATAATATGAGGTCCCCAGTTTAAGAGTTGACCGCCGCCGTATTCTTTGATGGTCTGCCAATCGCAACGTCTTTGAAAGTTGTTTCTCGTTAGCTTTATCTCATAAACATCCCCGAGTTTACCAGAATCTATTATCTCCATGACCTGTTCAAACGGACGTTCAAAACGCCTGTTATGTCTTATGTAAAGGTGCGGTCCGGCAGGCTCGCTTCCGAGTGATATAAGTTCGGCCGCTTCAGCCGCGGACATACAAAAAGGCTTCTCAAGCATTACGTCTTTTCCGGCAAGAAGAGCCATTTTGGCATGTTTATAATGATCGCAGGAGCGAGTTGCTATCGACACAAGTGCAACCTCGGGATCCGATATAAGATCTTCTATTTTTTCGTATGTTTTACTCTTGAACTCTTCTTCAAACAATTTCATTCTTTCAGGAATTATGTCGCATACTGCGTAAAAACAAAATTTGTCCTCGCGTGATTTGAGCTCATTACGGTGCATTCCTTCACCTGCGCGTCCGAGTCCAACAAGTCCTATCTTTATCGGTCTTTCCATAAAAATCCTCCTGTAAAATTTTATAATAAAACACCCGTTTTATTACTTATAGAATCTTATATTAGCAACGACTTTTCCGAGAATAACAAGTTCATCCGTAATTATCGGTTTCATTGTGTGATTTTCAGGCTGAAGTCTAAAGTGTCCGTTCTCCTTATAGAAAGTTTTTACAGTAGCTTCCTCTTCTATCATCGCTACAATTATTTCTCCGTTTTCGGCGACCGGAGTTTTTTCAACAATTACTATGTCCCCGTCAAGTATTCCTGCTTCTATCATGCTTCTGCCGCTCACACGAAGAGCAAAAAGCTCGTTTTCGGATCTGGGAAACAGTCCTGAAAGATATTCAATATATCCCTCTCGGTTTTCGACGGCAAGTATCGGAACTCCGGCCGTCACGCGTCCGACGATCGGAATTTTTCCGGATTTTTTTTCATCTTCACATTCTATTTTTATTGTGCGTCCCTTGCCGCTTTTTTTAGAAATATACCCTTTTTTTTCAAGCTTGTCAAGATACATATGTACGGTTGACGTACTTTTTATCCCAAGCGCCGCACAGATATCCCGGATCGACGGTGAATAACCGTTTTCATTTATATTATCGCATAGATACCGGAACAGTCTTTTTTCTTTTTCGCTTAATTCATTCTGCAAATACATTTTCTCATCCTTAAAAGCTCTCATAAAAAATATCGTTTCAGTCTAACATATTAATACATTACATTTTGATTATAACATATATTTTTGTAAAAGTAAACACTTGTTCGGCTTTATTTCATTAAAAGATTTTTGTTACGAAAATGTAAAAACGGAAAAATAATATCATTTTTGCTTGAAAAGAAAAAGTTCTTTGTGTATAATATATGATAGCAAGTTTTTGGAAGCGAGAAATCGTTTCTGTGAATTTAATTTTTCAAAGGAGTTATTTATTATGGTAAACGTAAAAAATAAACACGTTCAGTCATGGATAGATGAAATGGCTGCGTTAACATGTCCTGATAAGATCGTTCTTATTGACGGCTCTGAAGAACAGGCTGAGGCTCTCCGCGCAGAAGCTTGCTCTACGGGCGAAATGATCAAGCTCAATGAGGAAAAGCTCCCCGGATGCTATCTCCACCGTACAGCTGTTAACGATGTCGCAAGAGTTGAAAACAGAACTTTCATATGCACTAAAAAGAAAGAGGACGCCGGCAATATCAACAACTGGATGGAGCCCAATGAATGCTACGAAAAGCTTTCCAAGTTGTATAAAGGATCTATGAAAGGCAGAACGATGTACGTAATCCCCTATTCAATGGGTATCGTAGGTTCTGACTTTGCAAAATACGGCATAGAGCTGACTGACTCTATATATGTTGTTCTCAACATGATTATCATGACAAGAGTTGGTCTTAATGTACTTGAAGCTCTCGGAGATTCTGCAAATTACATCAAGGGACTTCACTCTAAAGCTGATCTTGACGAAGAAAATCGATATATCTGCCACTTCCCGGAAGACAACACAATTTGGTCCGTTAACTCCGGTTACGGAGGAAATGTTCTTCTCGGCAAAAAATGCTTCGCGCTCCGTATCGCTTCCTACCTCGGACGTAAAGAGGGATGGATGGCTGAACATATGCTCATTCTCGGCGTTGAATTCCCGAACGGCGACATAAAATACATTACAGCCGCATTCCCGTCCGCTTGCGGTAAGACAAACCTCGCTATGCTTATTCCTCCGGAAATCTATCGTAAACAGGGCTACAAGGTATGGTGCGTAGGCGACGATATCGCATGGCTTAGAATAGGTTCCGACGGACGTCTTTGGGCTGTCAACCCCGAAAACGGATTCTTTGGCGTTGCTCCCGGTACAAACGAGCACTCCAATCCTAACGCTCTTCACACCTGCATGAAGGACACTATCTTTACAAACGTTTGCCACAACCTTGACGACAATACGGTTTGGTGGGAAGGTCTTAACGATACTCCTCCGAAGCATGCTCTCAACTGGCGCGGCGAACCTTGGGATTACACCAAGTATGACAAAGCTAATAAAGTTCAAACAGCAGGCGCTCATCCGAACTCAAGATTTACGGCTAAAGCTGTCAACTGTCCTTGCCTCTCCAAAGAGTTCAATAATCCGGCAGGCGTTCCGATTTCTGCTATTGTATTCGGCGGTAGACGTGCCAAAACCGCTCCCCTTGTATATCAGTCAACTTCATGGCAAAACGGTACATTCGTTGGTTCCATCATGGCTTCCGAAACAACAGCAGCTGCCGCAGGCGCTGTCGGCGTAGTCCGTCGCGACCCGATGGCTATGCGTCCGTTCGCAGGCTACAACATGGGCGACTATTTCGCACACTGGCTTGAAATGGGCAAAATGATCCCGCATGCTCCGAAAATATTCCATGTTAACTGGTTCAGAACAGATGAAAACGGAAACTTCATATGGCCCGGATTCGGCGATAACATGAGAGTTCTTCTTTGGATTCTCGCTCGCTGCGAAGGAAAAGTTGAAGCTGATCTCACTCCTATCGGATACGTTCCAAAACCTGAAGATATCAACATCGAGGGTCTTGACGGAATCACAGTTGACACTATTCGTGATCTTATTTCCGTTGATAAGGAAAGCTGGAAAGCGGACATCGCTAACATCAAAGATTTCTATAATCAAATCGGCGACAGAGTTCCTGCTGAACTTAAAGAAGAACTTGCAGCTCTTGAAGAAAGACTTAGCAAATAAATTTCAGATTATAAAGTCAGAAAAAGTTCTCCGACCATTACGGTCGGGGAACTTTTTAACATTAAAAATTTACCTTAAATAAAAAAGTTGCTCTTTTTTAGTTATAACTTTCTTGTATTTACAAATCTTACACATTATGCTATAATTGACGTGAGTATAATATGTAAGTTAATTATACTTGTTATAAATCTGAAAAGATCTCGGATGCAGAAGCAGATCATTTCGGCATAAGGCTCAGCTACGCAGTTATAATCTTATCCTGACAAATAAATTTTTCAAGGTGAAAACATGAATATACCAAAAATAAATGTTGGGGATCATCTCGAACTGAAAAAAAAACACCCGTGCGGCTCAAACTGCTTCTCTGTTGTACGAGTCGGAAGCGATATCCGCATCATCTGCGACGGATGCGGTCGTGATCTCGTTATCCCGCGCGAAAAACTTGAAAAATCAATAAAGAAAATTAATACGGCATTAGATAAAGATTCAGGCAAAACAGTATAATATCACCTTTGTCTTTTCACTTGCATTTGTCTTGCAAGTGAAAAGACGAAAATTAAAGAAAGAACTGCAGTTATGGAAAACAACTTCAAAACAACTATCGGCGAAAAAACAGTGATAAAAGGCAAAAAGAGTTTTTTGACACATATTGACAAAACTCTCTTGTTATGTTTTTCGGTTCCTTTTTTTTCAATGATCCTAATTTACTGCTGTATGACTGTTTGGCCTGTCGGGAAAAATTCGGTTCTGGTTCTCGATCTAAACGCGCAGTATGTCTATTACTTTGAGGAACTTCGCCGTATCATTACCGAGGGAGGCTCTCTTCTTTACTCTTTCAGCAGAGCGCTCGGCGGCGAATTCATGGGAATCTTTGCATACTATCTCTCCAGTCCGTTTTCTCTTTTAGTCGCCCTCTTCCCTAAGGAAGCGATAACCGAAGCACTTTATCTTATTCTTCTTCTAAAGACCGCGTTTTGCGGTCTAACTTTCGGTTTTTATCTGAAAAAGAAAGTTTCTCTTCGTCCGCTATATATTATAATGCTTTCCTCAATGTATGCTCTTTCATCTTTTGCTATTGTCATGCAGCATAATTTAATGTGGATGGATAACGTTC
>CAKSJC010000128.1 GCA_934462885.1 uncultured Eubacteriales bacterium
GATATAGAAAAGAGGAAGCTCTTTTTAATAAAGAGCTTCCTCTTTCGTTTGTTTTGGTATTATCATTACAGTACTTCGCCTGCAGCTTCGGCAGCCTTTTCAGCTTCAATTTTTGCTCTGAATTCAGCGCGTCTGACAGCGGCTTCTTCAGCTCTCTTTGCAAGCTCTTTTTGTCTTGTTACGATAGCACGTGAAATTTGGTCGCAGTACTTATCTATATCCGCACCGTAATCAACGCACATCTCAAGTGCGGGAGTACCGTCGCTTTTGAGTATTCTGAAAACGTGGTACTTAACGTCGATTTTGCGATCCTTTTTTGTATAGCTATAAATCTTTTCTTCAACCTCGGCGTGGTCAAGCTCGTTGAAATAGAAAGAAGCAGTTGTTTCTTCATCTATGCTCTGATCTATGAGAGAAAAACGTCTCGTATAAACAAACATTTTTTCACTTGTGAAAATGAGGTTTGTTCCAACAAAGTAATTTGTTCTATGTACGCCGTCTTTTCCTTTTTTGTAGTAGAAAGGCTGTTCTTTTGCTTCAAAGTCATAACCTCTTAAGTTAATTGGCTTGAGCATTTTAAGAAATTTGCTTTCATAAACTTCAAATTTCTTTTCTGATTTTTCCTGAAGGTCTTTTATTCTTTCCTTAGCCTGGAATTCGAGGTCAGTATCAGTTGACATACCGCCGGAGGCAAAAACAACAGTCGCAAGTCCTACGATGACAACAAAAATCGCGGGGACTCTGAGAGAACCTCCTATTGCGAACAGAATAACGCCTGCTAAAGTAATTACCCAGCCGATAACAGCCGGAATGGATATCGGCGGAGCAGTGAAATACTTCAGATTTCTTTTGGTTTCCATATACATTTCTCCCGATTAGCTGATTATAATGTTAAGATAACTACAACATTATTTTATATATGTTATGATATCACAAAAAGTGCTGTATGTCAAGACAAAACGATTCTAAAATGACATTTGAACAGGGCGGCTGTGGTTTTAAGAATGCCTTACGGGAATATTGACGCTTTCCGACTCATCAGCGTTACCGATCGAAAAGGCGCTCGGAACGAGAACGATTACAAATGACAGCTGTATTCTGATTTATCAACATCGGATTTTCATTGACGTAAACCAAAAAACCACCCGTTTGACGAGTGGTTTTGATTTTAACTTGAATTATTTTTTGAGTCCGCGAACGATCTCTTCTGTATCGGAAGCTATCATAAGCTCTTCGTTTGTGGGAAGAACGTAAACCTTAACTTTTGAATCTGGAACCGAGATCTCAACGGTGTTCGGCTGGTGATGTACCTTTGCGTTAAGTTCACGGTCGATCTTTATGCCGAAGTAATCCATGTCCGCACAGGCACGTTCTCTAAGTTCGGGGTTGTTTTCGCCCATTCCCGCCGTCCATACGATAGCGTCAAGACCGTTCATGGCAGCTGTATAAGAACCTATAAATTTCTTTATCTGGTAAGCGAGAGTAGATGCGGCAAGGTAAGCTCTTTTATCTCCTTTGAGAATAGCGGCTTCGATATCACGGCTATCGGAAGAGATGCCGGAAATGCCGAGGAATCCGCATTTTTTATTCATGTATTCGCTCATTTCAGCGGGTGTGAAGTTCTCTTTTTCCATGATGTAGGGAACAATAGCGGGGTCGATTGAACCGCAACGAGTACCCATAAGCACTCCGTCAAGGGGAGTAAAGCCCATTGAGGTGTCAATGCACTTTCCTCCGCGTACTGCGGAAATTGAGGATCCGTTTCCTATGTGGCAGGTGATGATTTTTGTTTCTTCAAGCGGTTTGTCGAGAAGCTTAGCCATCTCACGCGCAACATAACGGTGAGAAGTTCCGTGAGCACCGTAACGGCGAATGTGATACTTTTCATACATATCGTAAGAGATGCCGTACATATAAGCTTGCTCCGGCATGGTCTGATGGAATGCGGTATCAAAAACGAGAACCTGCGGTTTATCGGGCATTACGGCGAGACATCCCTTGATACCCATGATATGAGCGCCTGTGTGGAGCGGAGCGAAATCACGACAGAGTTCGAGTTTTTCCAAAACTTCATCATTAAGAAGAACTGACTGGAAGAAGTAAGGACCGCCGTGGACTACTCTGTGACCGACAGCTTCGATTTCGTTCATATCGGATATAACTCCGGTTTCGGGATCTGTGAGATACTTAATTACTATCTCGGTCGCAACGGCGTGATCGGGCATCGGAATATCGCACTTGATTTTTTCTCCGTCTTCGCCTTTTCTGTGTTCGATTCTACCGTCAATACCGATTCGTTCGCAGATACCCTTAGCAAGAACAGAACTTGTCAAGGTATCAAAAAGCTGATATTTCAACGAAGATGAACCGGCATTTACAACTAATACTTTCATTTAAAAAAGTCTCCTCTTTTTTATAAATTGACATTTTAATTAAAATTGGATATAATAACATTATATATTATTACTTGTAGAAAAACAAGATATTTCAAAGAGTTTGTCGAAAGAACCATAAAAATATGAGAATAAACGCAATAATTTGTGAATTTAACCCAATACACAAAGGGCATCTTTTTTTAATACAAAACGCACGAAAAATCTGCAAAGAGGATGAGCTGTTCATCGGGATCATGAGCGGAAATTTTCTTGAAAGAGGAACGCCAGCAGTTTACGATAAATACGCGAGAGCGCGTGCGGCCGTATACTGCGGGTTTGACGCTGTATTTGAGCTTCCGTTCCCTTGGTCTTGCGCCGGAGCCGAATCATTCGGCATGGCAGGGGTATATCTTGCAGCATCTCTCGGAGCGGACAGGCTTTTTTTCGGATCGGAAAGCGGAGACATTTCTTTGATAGAAAAAGCCGCTTTTGTTAAGTCGCACAAAAAGTTTCACGAGACGTCAGCTGAGGCAGAGAAGCGAATGAGAGACAAGGGCAGCGCTGCGGTATTCGATGAGGCGATGAGGCAAAACGGGATAGAAGATCTTCTTTTTGCAAACGATAAGCTTGGGTGCGAATATGTACGTTTCGGAAAAAAATTCGGTATACTCGATTTTGTAGCTGTAAAACGTGATGCGTCCGCAAAAAGCGCAGGCGAACTGAGAAAGATGATATTCTCAAGCAGTATCGCTTCGTGCAAAGATCATATTCCGAATAGATCGTATGAACTGTTTTCAAATCTGATTCCGCTTTCTGAAGATAAATACAACGATATACTTTTCAATCATTGCAGGCTATATGTTCGCGAAAACGAGAAAAACGAACTTTTACGATATGCCGCGGGCATTGCGGCGAAAACGAAAAACGGTGAAGAGTTTATAAAAGATCTTCCGACAAAAAAATATACGAGAGCAAGAATGAGGCGTGAGATACTTTTTTCTATTCTCGGGATTGCTCACGGTGAGATTAGTGAACCTCCGGGCTACACGCTTCTTTTAGCATGCGGAAAACATGGCAGAGAATACCTGGCGGAGGTGAGAAAAAAAGTTATATTTCCGATAATAACAAAGCCCGCCGATTTCGACAGGCTTAATTATAACGCTGTAACGCAGTACAAATTTCTTTTATCGTCTGACAGGCTATACGCGCTGTGTGCGGGTGAGCGAGCAGACGAATATATGAAAAAGCATCCGTTTATTATTGACTGAGAAACGCGATAAAATTACCTTTTGATGGGAATCTTTCATCACATATACTCGCGGATTCTGAAACCTGCTCCGATCTCCGCAGCTATCTGAGCACATCGTTCAATATCGGAATCGGGTATAGTTTTTTCAATCACGGTAAATATTACTTTTGGAACATATTTTACAATTTCGCGGGCAAATTTCATAATACCTATAAAAGTGTCGTCTCCGAATTTTGGGTGGCAAAGTTTCATGTATGTATCGGAGTCTGCGGCGTTAAGACTTATGGACACAACGTCGACAAGTCCCTTGAAAAGCGGCGGAGTGTCCTCATTCAAAATGAGTGAAGATTGACCGTTGGTGTTTACTCTGATTTTTGTCGTGGTGACTTCGCGCAACGTTCTGCAAACTGCAAGCATATCGTAAAGCCGACAGGTCGGCTCTCCGTAGCCGCAGAACACTATTTCATCAAACTGGTCGAGCTTGTAAGCGGAAAGATCTGCGATGATTTCCTGAAATGTAGGTTCTCGTTCAAGCTTAAGGTTTACAAAAGGCTCTGTTACAGCATGATCGCGTATACAGAACTCGCAGCGGTTTGTACAGTGATTTGTGATATTCACGTACAAACTGTTTTTTATTACGTATGTTATAACCATATTCTCCTCCATGCGTTCACGAATGTGAAGCAAAAAGAATTTTAAATTGCGTGAAGTTTGTTTATTTTATACCGAATAAGCGGCAAGCGTTACGGTACGTGAGTTCAGCTATATATTCGGGAGTAGTGCCTCTAAGTTCGGCGAGCGCTGCGCAGATATAATTCAGATAGCCGGAGTAGTTTATTTCTCCTCTGTGCGGATGCGGCGTGAGGTACGGTGAATCCGTTTCTATAAGGAGCATCTCGTCAGGTATTATGCGGGCGGCTTCTTTTATTTTAGGCGCGTTTTTATAGGTAACGGGGCCGGAAAATGAGATATACCATCCATCTGATGAAAGTTGTCTGGCGATTTCGGCGCTTCCGCTGAAACTGTGGATAACTCCGTTTGAATAAGAACTTTTTCTTAAAAGATCGACAGTATCCGATATAGCGTCTCTCGTGTGGATTATTACGGGAAGCGATTTCTTCCGCGCGATTTCTATCTGAGCATTGAAAAAATACTTTTGTCTTTCTTTATCCGTACCGTCGTAGTGATAATCGAATCCTATCTCACCTATCGACACGACTTTTTTACTTGATGAAGCAAGACGGTCGATTTCGGACAGCGCACCTGTGATATCGCTTTCCGAGATATTTTGGGCATCTGAGGGGTGGATTCCGACTGCGGCGAATATAAAATCGAATTTTTCCGCGATAGCTATGGAATGCTCGGAAGTTTCGATGTTTGATCCTACGTTTATAATACGAGAGACTCCGCTCATGCGAGATTTTTTTATTGCTTCTTCTCCTCCGCCGACAAACTCCGCCTCAAAACGAGGGTCGTCGTAATGTGCGTGGGAGTCGAAAAAATTATTGTTCATTATCTGATTCTTTCTCCGAGCGGTGTTTCCGGATCAAGGAATATTACACGGATTGTTTCTTCGCCGGAGGCGAGTATCATACCGTTAGATTCGATACCGCAGAGTACGGCGGGTTTAAGATTGGCGACCAGCGCGATCTTCTTCCCGATAAGAGCGGCGGGTTCGTAGAATTTTGCAATTCCGGAAACGACTGTACGCTGTTCGTAACCGAGATCAACTTTCAGCTTCAAAAGCTTTTTGGCTTTCGGTACTTTTTCACATTCGACAATTTGCGCTGTTCTTAGCTCAACGTTCATAAAGTCCTCTATACCGATTTCGGCGATACCTTCGGGCTTTTCGGGGTTATTTGAATCATTGGATGCGGCAGCTTTTTCAGCTTCCGCTTTATCTTTTGTTTCTTTTATTTGAGCCAGAAG
>CAKSJC010000129.1 GCA_934462885.1 uncultured Eubacteriales bacterium
ATAATGCCCACCTGAAAATTATTTTGCATAATATACTGAAGAAGATACATATCCGCAGCGCTGCTTATGATCTGTATCAGAAGAAGCGAAAATACCCCGAGCGCCAGTCTGCCGGCACGTCTGTCGCGTATGAATTTATATAGGTAATAAAATAGAACCGAAACGCAGGCTATATCTATCACGTCAACAAGGGATATCGTTTTAATCGTGTATAAAATGTTTGTTATTTTTTCCGGAAGTACCGAAAGATAAATATTCACGCACACTCCCCCTTTACTGTATTGTTTAATTATATCATATAATGTACGTTTTTTCAAACATTTTTGCGATATTTGGCAAAAATATTATTCGTGCCGTGCACAGTGCATATTACACAAGGTTTTATAGAATATTTATGCAAATATATTATCATTTTTCCTCTTTATTTTTTTGTTTAACAGTGGTATAATTAATATTATATTACATATACGGGACAAAAATAATGATACAAACCAACAAAAAACTATATATCATATGCGGTCATTACGGAAGCGGAAAAACAAACATCGCAATAAACGCAGCGATTAATTTTAAGAAAAGAAATCCGGACTTCAATGTTTCTCTTGCGGATCTTGATATTGTTAATCCTTATTTCCGAGCTGCCGATTCCGCAAAACTTCTCGAAGAGAACGGAATCATTCCGCTTATCCCCGAACTTGCAAACACGAACGTGGATATTCCCTCTCTTCCCGCAATGCTTATGAAAAATATTTCCGATGATTCGCAAAATAACATAACAATAATCGACGTTGGCGGAGACGACGGCGCTATCGCTCTCGGTATGTATAAAAATATTATAAAAAAACATCTGTATGAAATGATTTTTGTAATAAATATGTACAGACCTCTTATTTCCGAACCCGAAAATGCTCTGCTCTGTATGAAGGATATTGAAAATCTGTCCGGACTTTCATGCACTTCTCTTCTAAATAATTCTTCACTCGGCGCTGAAACTACAGCGGAGGACATTTTTAACAGCATAGAGTATTCCGAAAAATGTTCAAAGCTCTGTTCGCTTCCTCTTATGGGACACACATACTGCGCGGATATTGTCACAGACGTGCCGGATTATTTCAAAAAACACGGTTGCGTCTCAGATAATCTGATACCGATAAATAATATAACAAAAAAACTTTTTTAAGCAATAAAGCCTATTCGGCTGAAGGAGGATCAAATGAATAAAATTACATTTAACGTGGAACGATGCAAGGGTTGCGGGCTGTGCGTCGATGTATGCCCGAAAAAGATACTCAAACTTGAAGAAGAAATCATAAACGGAAAAGGATATCATCCGGCATCGATCACCGACCAAGAAAAATGTATCGCCTGCGCAATGTGCGCTGCCATGTGCCCGGACTGCGTGATCAAAGTCGAAAAAGATATATAAAATAAATTTTACAGGAGATAAATCTTTATGGCTAAAAAAGTATTGATGAAAGGCAATGAAGCTATCGCCGAAGCGGCTATCGCTTCCGGATGTCTTTATTTTTTCGGTTATCCTATAACGCCTCAGACAGAAATTTCCGAATATATGGCTAAGCGTATGCCGAAAGTCGGCGGTCTGTGCCTCCAGGCTGAAAGCGAACTCGCTGCTATCAACATGACTATGGGTGCGGCAGCCTCCGGCGTTCGCGCAATGACCTCATCTTCTTCTCCGGGAATTTCGCTGAAAAGCGAAGGAATATCTTATATCGCTGGATGTGATCTTCCCTGCCTTATCGTAAACGTACAGCGCGGCGGTCCGGGTCTCGGCGGAATTCAGCCTTCTCAGTCCGACTACTATCAGGCAACACGCGGAGTAGGTCACGGGGATCTCAGGCTTATCGTTGTTGCTCCCTCCTCAGTACAGGAGATGGCTTCTCTCACTGCCGAAGCGTTTGACCTCGCCGACGCATACCGTATGCCCGCGATGCTTCTTGCAGACGGTGCTCTCGGTCAGATGATGGAGCCTGTCGACTTTTCTCTCTTTCCTAAGAGAACTCTTCCAGAAAAGGACTGGGCTACAAACGGACACGGCGGAAAGCGCAAAAAGAACATCGTAAACTCTCTTTTCATAGATCCGAAAGAGCTTGAAGATTCTGTTGTGGCAAGGTACAAGAGATACGAAGAAATTGAAGAAAAAGAAGTAAAATATGAAGAATACATGACAGACGACGCTGATATTGTTATCGTTGCATACGGCATAACCGCAAGAATTGCAAAAAGCGCTATCAACCGCCTCAGAAATGACGGAATAAAAGCAGGACTTCTCCGTCCTATAACTCTTTGGCCCTATCCGAAGAAAGCTATCGCCGAACTTGCCGATAAAACAAAAGCGTTTATCTCAATTGAAATGTCTATGGGTCAGATGGTAGACGATGTGCGTCTCGCGGTAAACGGGAAACGCCCGGTATTCTTCTACGGAAGAACAGGCGGTATCATTCCCTCTGTCGAAGAGATTACTGCAGAAATCAAAAAAATTTCCGAAGGCATCTGAATTTCAGAGAAAGGGTATAACGTATGAAAACGATTTTTGACAGACCGAAAGCATTGAGCGATGTTCCGCTCCACTACTGTCCCGGATGTACTCACGGTATTGTTCACCGTCTTGTTGCGGAAGTAATAGATGAACTGGGCGTTGAAGAAAGAACAGTGGGTATCGCTCCTGTCGGATGTTCGGTTTTTGCTTACAATTACTTTGAATGCGACATGATCGAAGCTGCTCACGGACGCGCTCCGGCAGTCGCTACGGGAGTCAAGAGAACCCATCCCGACTCCGTCGTATTTACATATCAGGGAGACGGCGACCTTGCGGCTATCGGAACAGCAGAGACTGTTCACGCTGCCGCACGCGGAGAAAACATTACGATAATCTTTATCAATAACTGTATCTACGGTATGACGGGAGGACAGATGGCTCCTACGACTATGCCGGGTCAGGTCACAACGACCACTCCTTACGGAAGATCGAGAAAAATTCAGGGCAGCCCTCTCAGAGTCTGTGAAATGCTCTCGACTCTTGACGGAACAGCTCTCGCCGCAAGAGTCGCCGTAGATTCCCCTAAAAACGTCCTTAACGCAAAAAAGATGATAAAGAAAGCTTTTGAAAATCAGCTTGAGGGAAAAGGTTTCTCAATAGTCGAAGTGCTCTCCACCTGCCCAACAAACTGGGGACTTTCTCCGACAGACGCTCTGAAATGGCTGCGGGAAAACATGATCCCTTACTATCCCCTCGGCATATACAAAGACTCGGAAGCTGTAAAGGACGGTGAATAAAATGACAACCACAATGATATTTGCCGGAAGCGGCGGACAGGGTATCCAATTTTCAGGTAAACAGATGGCTAAAACGGGAATGTACGCCGGAAAAAACGTGACGTTTCTTCCATCATACGGTCCCGAAATGCGCGGAGGCACTTCAAACTGCACGGTAGTCATATCAGATGAAGAAATCGGTTCGCCAAGCGTAACAAATCCGGACGTACTTATAGCCATGAATCTTCCCTCTTTTGAAAAATTCGAACCACGTATCGCTCCGAACGGAATTCTCTTCTGCGATTCGACTCTCGTTGAAAAAAAGAGCGAGCGAAAAGATATAAGATGCGTTTACATACCCGCTACTGCCCTTGCAAACGATAACGAACTTTCAGGGTTCGCAAATGTTATAATACTCGGCTCTATCCTGAAAGAGACGGGAATATTCGAATTCGACTCATTTATGGACTTTCTTATTTCAAGTATTCCTCAAACAAAAAGCGCTCTTATCGAAAAAAATAAAAAAGCTCTTGAGCTTGGTTATAACTTCAAGGCGTAACCTACAAACCGTCCGGCACATTTTCCCTATTGCCGGACGGTCTTTTTCTTTTTCCTTTGAATAAGCTGTTCTATATTTCGGATTTTCGGAATATCATATCTCAGCAGAACAAAAACTTATCGGAGGAAAATATGTTTATCTGTACGGTACGCGCAAACACACTCAAATTCGTAAGCGTTATTGTTGCTTCCATAGCGATCTTATGCGCGATAATTTTAGCTATTCCCGAATATACGCCTGTCACTACAAAAGCTATCTCCGCTTCCGCCGAAAAATACAGCTACGACAAAATTAAGACTGTCGATGACGCAATTAATTTCCTAGCTCAGTTCGGATGGGAAGCCGACTCAGCACCGCTTGAAGAAATAAAGATAAAAATACCGTCTGAATTTGACAAAGTAATGAACGCTTACAACGAACTTCAGAAAAATCAAGGTCTTGACCTTTCGAAATATCGCGGACGCGAAGTAACGCGCTATACTTTCAAAATAACCAACTTTCCGAATTATACCGGAACAGTTATGGCAAACGTAATCATCTATAAAAACAAGGTCATAGGAGGAGATCTTTGTTCGTCTGACGTGACCGGATTTATATGCGGCTTTGAGGGTATAAAATCAGAGAAATAAAAGAAAAACGTTGCTTAACATTAAGCAACGTTTTTTATCATAAAATGTATGTCAGTTCGGCTGTGCAATCAATATTTGATATCAACGCTCTTTCCGGTCTTGGCAGATTCGTAAACAGCATCGAGTATCTTCATGAGGATAACGCCGTCCTCACCTGTAGCGCGGCAAGGAGCCTTTCCTTCGGATGCGTCTATAAATCCTTTTATCTCGGCGTCAAAAGGATTGGTAGCATCAAAAGAAGTATTTCCGACAGGCTGGATATTTACAAACATATTAGCCATCTCTTTATATAGCTCGACGTTCGGATCTATGTTTACGCCGCCCTTGGTACCGAAAAGTTCGATATTTCCGCGGTCCTGTTTGATGTTAAGGTTAAAGCTTGCCTCTACCTGAAGGGTAAATCCGTTATCAAAACGAACCATGGCTGAAGCAAAGTCTTCAACGCTGTATTCATAACCGCCTTTTCTGCTTGAAACACTCCATGCAACCTGACCGCCTTTTGCCCTGTTGCAGCCGAGGTTCTTATATGTAACGCCAAACACGGAAACAGGCTTCGGACTTCCGGCAAAGTATCTTGTAAGGTCGATAACATGTACGCCGAGATCGATAAGAGGACCTCCGCCTGAGAACGCCTTATCTCCGAACCAACCGCCCGGACATCCGTTTCTTCTGAGGTATGTAGCCTTTGCGTAGTAAATATCGCCGATTTCTCCCGCCTCAGTCAAATTCTTTATTGTCTCAGCATCTCCGCCGAAACGGCGAACAAAGCCTATTTGGAGCATTTTTCCGGTTTCTTTTGCGGTAGCAAGCATTTCTTCAGCTTCAGCTGCATTTAATGCCATAGGTTTCTCGCAAAGAACGTTAGCGCCGCCGCGCAGAGCCGCGATAACAGCGCCCTTATGTGCGGCGTTCCATGTGCACACGCTCACACAGTCAAGCTTTTCCTTTGCCATCATTTCGTTGTAATCCGTATAAGTGTGAGGAATATCAAATCTTTCCGCATATTTAGCAAGCTTGTCAGCGTCGATATCACACGCCGCAACAACTTCAACTCTGTCGGAAAGAGCTTTGTATCC
>CAKSJC010000130.1 GCA_934462885.1 uncultured Eubacteriales bacterium
CATTTTCTGTGCAATCAAGAACTCTGATCTCACGGGTTCTCTTATTGTCATATGAAAGACGCATGAGGTTTTTATAAACAGTTCTTAACTTTGCAGCAGCATCCGGAATGTCGTCCTCGTCAGTGAGTATTATGCGAAGATAGTCGTCAGTATTTGCGCTTTCCCGTACTTCACGCGACATTATTTCATTGTATGAGCCTCTCATCTCGCGCATTTCGTGAAGCGGATGAAGAGGTACGCGATTTACGCTTATGTTGCCTTTTTCTTTTATTTCAACTATATCGACGGTGTTTTTGTTTCCGACTTCCGAAAAGGAACACTTCATTGGAGATCCGCAGTAACGGACAGAGACAGCGGGCGAATAAGCGCGGTGTATATGACCTAACGCTGCATAGTCAAATTTTTTAAATGCCGAGCTTGTAACAGCGCTGCATCCGCCCGCTTCATCGGGAATAGGCGAATTTTTATCGTCTGAGACGAATTGATGAGTTACCATGACGTTTCTTTTTGATGTGTCAACGACCATTTTTTCCGTGAAAAAAGAAAGTGCTCCGTCGAATGAATCCTCTGTGCAGTCATCAAAAAAGGCGCGCACATTGATGGGACGTATAAATGGAAGAAGATAAAAATTTATTTCGCCGAATTCGTCGTTTAGAGTTACAGGATCGCATTTACCGTTAAAAACGGGAGAAAAATGCACACCCGAACTTGATAGGAGGTTCGAAAGGTATCCGATACGTTCAGGCGAGTCATGGTTTCCGTATACAGCGATGAGAGATATCCCGCGCGAAGAAAGATCTGTAACGAATCTGTCAAATATTGCTATGGCTTCGGCGGATGGATTAGAACGGTCATATATATCCCCCGCAACAACAACAGAGGAACAGTTTTCGCGAGACGCGATATCTGCGATCTCAGAGAGAATATGCGCAGAATCATCGAGAAGAGAGTATTCACATAGCCGCAAACCGATATGCAGATCGGAAGTATGTAAAAACTTCATTGTGCACCTCTTAGGAAAAATATAAACATAGCGGGGAAACTTTATAAAAAGTCTCCCCGCGTAATGTCGGTAAAAATATGCCGGCTCATTCAATGAGAGCGCAAACCATGGTTTTTATGTGCTTTTGTCCATCGGAGAGGCGGCGTTTTTCGCATTTTCAAGAGCCGCGAACCTATTTACCCGCTGAACCGTACATTTATTCTGTAATTTAACGGTTTACCGTGGGCTCAATAGGATGTCTCAAGTAACCTCCGGTAATCCGATGGATTTTATTGAGCCGCGTCTACTATTTTTGCAAATTTCTCGGGAACGAGAGAAGCTCCGCCGATGAGTCCTCCGTCAACGTCGAGCTTTGAAAGAAGTTCGGCAGCGTTTCCGTCGTTCATAGAACCGCCATACTGAATTGTAAGCGCTTCTGCGATTTTGCTGTCATAAAGTTCCGCAACAACGCCGCGGATAACAGCGCATACTTCTTCTGCCTGATCGGGTGTGGCTGTAAGTCCCGTTCCGATAGCCCATACGGGTTCGTAAGCAATAACAACATTCTTTATCTGCTCAGCGGGGATGCCTGCAAGATCAAGCATGGTTTGCATTGATACGATTTCTTTCGTAATACCTGCCTGACGTTCGGCAAGAACTTCACCGAGGCAAAGGATAACTTTAAGCCCTGCGTTAAGAGCGGCGCGGGTTCTCTTGTTAACGGTTTCGTCGGTTTCGCCGAAGTACTGACGTCTTTCGGAATGTCCGATTATAACGTATTCAACTCCGCATTCGAGAAGCATATCAGCGGATATTTCACCTGTAAAAGCGCCTTTGGGCTCAAAGTGTACGTTCTGAGCACCTATTTTCACATTTGTTCCGCGCGCGGCTTCGACTGCGTTTGCAATATCGACAAACGGTACGCAGAGAACGATTTCACATCCGTTTTTGTCCTTCGTAAGAGCAGCGGTTTGCGCAACAGCCTCGCGTGCGGCGGACGGAGTCATGTTCATTTTCCAGTTTCCGGCAATAATTACCTTTCGGGAATCTTTTTTCATTTGTTGTATACCTTCTATCTTTTTTTGTGAAACCGAATATAGGGAGACGCAATCGGAAAAAATATCCCGCAGGTCTCCCGTATCGTTATTTTTAATTATTTATCGAGCAGGCAGGCAATGCCGGGAAGTTCGATACCTTCAAGGAATTCGAGAGAAGCTCCGCCGCCTGTGGAGATATGAGTCATCTTTTCGGCGTATCCGAGCTGTTCAACCGCTGCCGCAGAGTCACCGCCGCCGATGATAGATATAGCGCCGGATTCGGCAACAGCCTTAGCGACAGCGCGTGTACCGGAAGCAAAGTTTTCCCATTCGGAAACGCCCATAGGACCGTTCCAAACGACTGTTCCTGAACCGATTATTGTCTTGGAGAAGAGTTCCTGAGTCTTTTCACCGATATCAAGACCCATCCAACCGTCCGGGATAGAATCGGAGTAAATTCTCATAAACGTTGTGTCTTCTTTGTATTCACGACCGATAACGTTATCGACAGGAAGAAGCAGATTTACGCCTTTTGCTTTTGCCTTTGCTATAAGCTCACGTGCAAGGTCAAGCTTGTCCTCTTCGCAGATGGAAGTACCGGTTGTGTTGCCGAGAGCGCGGAAGAACGTATACGCCATACCGCCGCCTATGATAAGTGTGTCGACTTTTTCAATTAGATTGTTTATTACGCCGATCTTGTCGGAGACTTTAGCTCCGCCGAGAATAGCTACGAAAGGACGAACAGGCTCATCAAGAGCTTTGCCCATTACAGAAATCTCTTTTTGAATGAGGTATCCGCAAACAGCCGGAAGTCCGCCGTACATAGCAACGCCTGCTGTGGAAGCGTGAGCGCGGTGTGCGGTACCGAAAGCGTCGTTTACAAAGATATCAGCCATTGATGCGAGTTCTTTTGCAAATTCCGGGTCGTTCTTTTCTTCAGCTGCGTGGAAACGAACATTTTCGAGAAGCATAACTTCGCCGTTTTTGAGTGCGGCCGCTTTAGCTTTTGCGTCCGGACCGATAACATCGGAAGCCAAAGTTGTCGGGATGCCGAGCTGTGTAAGACGCTCAGCGACGGGCTTTAAAGAGAGCTTGGTGATGTCTCCCTTAGCTTTTTCGAGGAGAGCGGCGGTTGCGGCTTCCCGTTCATTTTCGGGGAGCGCTTCAATTTTTTTCTTTTCTTTTTTATCGAGAGAGAGCTTAGCGTCGAGAACATTGTGAGGTCTTCCCATGTGAGAACAGAGGATGACTTTTGCACCTTTTTCTACAAGATATTTGATTGTCGGAAGAGCGCCGACGATTCTTTTTTCATCTGTGATAACGCCGTCTTTGATCGGCACATTAAAGTCGCATCTGACGAAAACTCTTTTACCGGTAACGTCAATGTCTTCAACGGATTTTTTGTTGTAAGTCATAGATATAACCTCTTTTACAGTAAAAAATAAAATTTCATACGTATTTAATATACCACATATTTCTGATATAATCAACAGTTTCAGCAAAAATTGTTATTTTGGCAGAAAAATTTTCTTCTGCCAAAATTTCATTCAATCTATCTTAGCTTGACTTTTTATTTTTATCATGTATAATAAAATATATCGCTGTCTTGAGATTTTGCAGTACTGCATCGATTATATCTGCAATAAGGTGCGAAAAACACATTGCAATAAGGATGGATAACCTATCTTGAACATAAAAAAAACGCAAATAAGATTGCCGAAGATAAAACTGAAACCGACATTGTTTATTATTCTCGGCTG
The DNA here is from genome assembly GCA_934462885.1 of uncultured Eubacteriales bacterium. GTDB lineage: Bacteria > Bacillota > Clostridia > Oscillospirales > CAG-272 > UMGS1696. The sequence continues at coordinate 3,780 of CAKSJC010000130.1, forward strand.
TACGATACTTTCTTTCGGACTTTATAACATACATTCGATTTCCGATGTGACAGAAGGGGGAGTTATGGGAATGACTCTCCTTTTGCATCACTTATTTAATATTTCTCCCGCCGTATCCGGACTAATCATGAACGCTGTCTGTTATATTATAGGTTGGCGCGTACTCGGCATTGATTTTATAGCCTATTCCGTTATAGCGGGAAGCGCCTTCTCGCTGTTTTACTTTATTTTTGAACAGTTTCCTCCGATATGGCCCGGTTTTGCGGATCATCCGCTTGCCGCGTCGATTGTAGGAGCACTTTTTATCGGTATAGGCGCAGGGATCGCGGTGCGCGCGGGAGGAGCGCCGAGCGGGGATGATTCTCTTGCGATGGCGTTGTCGAAAAAAACAGGGATAAAGCTCCAGTGGATATATCTCATAAGCGACATTGTTGTCCTTGTAATGTCTATATGCTATATACCGATCGGGAAAATTGCATATTCGATTTTGACGGTAATTCTTTCCGGACAGATACTTGGTGTAGTTCAGAAGGTGGGAATACCGCGTGAAAAAAATGAAAACAAAGCCGACTTGTCCGAGAATTGAGCGGACGAGTTGGCTTTGTTTTAGCCTGACAGCATTTTTTGCTTTTTGCGGTTTTCTTATTTCTGCGATTTAAGTGTTCCCGATATGCGTTGACGGTGTGATCAGACTCCTCTGAAGCCGCGACCTATTATTTCGCTGCTGGTTGTAATGACAACAAAAGCGTTCGAATCAATCTCACGTATTTTTTTCTGGAGTTTTATTGCTTCCGCTCTTCGGCAGACTGTAAGAAGCATTGTCTTGTTGTTATTGGTGTACGCGCCTTTTGAACTGATAAGAGTTGCGCTGTGGTGCATTTCTGTCATTATAAATTCTGATATTTTGTCGGGTTGAGTCGTTACGATGTTGAAATATTTGCAGGAGTTCATGTTTTCGATAACACCGTCTATCACGAAGGCTTTTGCGAAAAGACCGAGAAGAGAGAATAATCCGGTTTTTATGCCGAACACTAAGAAAGCAGACGCGGTAATGATAGAATCGGTGCAGAGAAGAGCTTTGCCGACATTCAGAGGCGTGAATTTTTTCAGAATAAGGGCTACAATGTCCGTTCCTCCGGATGAACCGCCGCAGTGAAATATAGCGGCTGAACCTATTGCCGTGAGAAGAATGGCGTAAATAAGTTCAAGAAAAGGCTCGTCTGTCATAGGGCTGTCGAGGGGAACGATAAATTCGAGAAGTTGAGTAAGAGCGGAAAAAAGGAGGCTGCAATAAACTGTGCGTATTCCGGTATCCTTTCCGAGAACCGCAAAGCCGATAAGCAGGAGAAGTATATTTATCGCGGATATCCATGTTGCGGGAGAGATGGGCGTTATTTTTCCGAGTATAGTTCCGATACCGCTTACTCCTCCCATTGCAAAACCGTTCGGTATCTTAAAAAAATATACTCCGAACGTTAGAAAGAGAGTCCCGGCGGTCATTATCAAATAGTCGCGCAGCGTATTTCTAAAGGAGTTCACTTTTCTTTCCATAAACAAACTTTCTCTGTATAAAAATTTATAAGGTCAGTTTCCCCAAAGAGCTCTTGTCGCTGATCGCTTTAAAAAGAAGGTATGAGAAAATCATACCTTCTTTTCGCACTGATATGTTATCCGAGTTTGAAGTCGCAGATAATGGGTAAATGGTCTGAAACGCTTAAAAGGTTTTCAGAGATAACC
>CAKSJC010000131.1 GCA_934462885.1 uncultured Eubacteriales bacterium
ACGTACACCTACGACAACAACGGCAACACGATCGGGAAAGCGGCAGGTACAAGGCTTGACGTATACTCGTATAACCTGTATAATCAGATTGCAACAATTAAATGAAAAATTGAATTTTATGCTTGAAAAAAAGTATAGTATGTGGTACAATAAGCGATATATAATTCTTTTTTCACAAGGAGACGGCATATGGAAAAAAAGAAAATAAGCAGAATTGTGTCATTATTTCTTGCCTTTCTTTTGATCGCTCCCTTTATGTCATCGTGCGGAAACGATCAGGCAGATAAAAATGATAAAGACACGGATCAAAACACAAATGACACTCAGACTGACCTTGAGGACGACCCTTTCAGTAATTTCGATTACAAAGGCAAAACGCTTGTTATTTCAAACTCCATCGGAATTGATGAGTCAATATCTTCAAATAAGTTTATCCAAGGACCTGACGAATACATAAACGAACCTGTACAGGACGCTGTATTTGACCGTAATCTGGACGTTATGAAACGCCTAAACATTAACATTGAATATAATAAGACAGAGTATGATTACGACGAAGTTGCCGGAAACATCAGAACAATGATAAACTCCGGCGATACATCAACTCACCTTATCATAAACGATATTTGGGGTCTTGCCCCGATCACTCCGGAAGGACTTTTCCATAACGCGAACGATGCGGAATATTTTGACTTTAGTCAGCCGTGGTGGTACGACGATTTCATGAACGATATCTCAATAAAGAGCGAGCTTCGCTTTATCGTTGCAAGCGACTATTTTATGGATATTCTACGTTCGACGCACTTTGTCCTCATGAATAAAGATATGTATAACGATCACTTCGGAAACGCTGATAAGATATACGATGAAGTAAATAACCGTGAGTGGACAATGGACAAACTTCTCGAATACATAGATGATCTTTATCTCGATGTTAACAGCGACGGTTTGTACGATAAGTATGACAGATACGGACTTCTCTCAACAAGTGTATGGGGAAGCTGTATCCCGTTGGCTATCGGCGGTGACCCCGGATTTATTGAAAGAGATGATGCAGGATACCCGAAGATTACTCTAAATAACGAACGCGCGGTACTCCTTTTCGAAAAGATTGACAAGGTGCTCAACAATAAATCCTCTACCATTATGATAGGAGAGAGAGAGCTGGAAAGATACGTGGACGACGGCGAAGACATAAATATTTTTACCGATAACAGAGCGCTCTTCTGGACGGGAAATACGTTCAGCATGCTTGAAAAAGACATCAGAAATTCTGATACCGAATTTGCGGTTTTGCCTTATCCAATGCTGGACGAAAATCAAAAAGATTATGTTTCAACGCCTCACGATACTGTAGAGTGCGGATTTATCCCGGTAACGATATCATTTGATGATCTCAATTTTGTAAGCGCTTTCCTTGAAGTTATGAGCCGTGAAACTTACAAACAGATACTTCCCGTATACTATGAGTCAACTCTGAAAGTCAGATATACAAGAGACCAAAAATCAGCTCAGATGATTGATATAATCCATGACCATTATGGAAACAGTTTTGCTCTTGCATACTCTTACGGGCTTAACGGTATTTTTCTCAGAGGAACATTCTGTCTTCCGATTATGAACGGCGGCGGCGGATCGTTTACTTCTGCGTATAAATCTCTTGAGAGAAGTGCAAATAAGATTCTTTCAATAATGATTGACAACTGTGAAGCAATGTACCAGAGTTCCTATGCAAATAAAAAACAGAACTGAATGTGAATAAAAATAAAAGATCCGGAACGTTTCGGTGCGTTTCGGATCTTTTTGAATAGAAAGAGCTTTTTTTAATATAATGTAGTATGATGAAAAATCGCACCGCTTTCGCTTATGTTATTAAGGCGTAAGATTTATACACTGCTTACGTTTGTACACTTGCACGATGATATATCCGAGCGGTCATTTGCGGAGAAAAGTATGGAAAAACATCATCTCATTATAGGAAGAAAGAAAGAATATTACGAAGGGGAGCGGAATAAATCACATTCGGAATGCATAGGAAAAACAAAAGAAACCGGTGAAAATTCAGGTTTTGAGTGGGCAATGATGACACTCGGTCTTGCGGCAGTGTGTTTTGTAATAGTTACGGCAGTTGGATGGAGAGAAAATATATCGGACACGGGAAGCGCTTTTGATAAAAAAGCGGTTTCTGTTGCAAGCATTGACAGAGAAACCATAGATACAGCGTGCCGTGAAAAGCTGACAGCGCCGGAAAAGCCGGATATGTATACCTCAGTCGGAGAGAGAAGTATATTTGATTACATAGGCGAACTGTTTGCCGAGCTGATATTCGGTGAATAGAAGTGTCGTGGTCGAATTTTATATTTGCAATAGCGGCGGTGGCAGTACATGAGCTTGGTCATGTTTTATGCGCGGCGGCTCTTGGTATACCTATTATCTCGTTCGGTGCAAAGAGCGTCGGCGGAGTGATCTCGTTTGATTTTTCGAAATCCGATTATGTAAGCGAAATTCTTGTACATCTTTCAGGACCGCTCTGCGGGATAGCTGCGGCTGTTTTATGCGCGGCTTTTTTGCAAGATAAAACATACAGTTTTATTGGAGTGTCGGTTTTATTTGCTTTGGTTAATCTCCTTCCAATAACAGGCTTTGACGGAGGCGGTATACTTTACTGCGTGCTTTGTATGTTTATTCTTCCGGATACCGCATGGAAAATATGCCGCGCAACGTCGCTTATCTCGTCTCTGCTTCTGTGGGGTACCGTAGTTTTTATTGAACTCAGAGTTTTACCGAATCTCGGTCTTCTGTTCTTTGCGATATGGGTTCTTATGGAGGAAGTAAAAAGAAAATAAGAGTCTGCGTATGGTATAAATACCATATACAGACTCGTTTTTTTAGGTTTAATTTTGGCGCAAAATTAACATGTGTGAATGCAAATCACTGAGGCATGGATCCGGAATTGAAAAAATCAACCGTTTTCTTTATCATTATCGGGGTCGGATCCCAATTTGTGTCTTTTTTTCACGCATTCCGTAAGAAGAAATTCTATTTGCCCGTTCAGAGAACGGAAATCATCCTCTGCCCAGCGTAAAAGCTCATCGTAAAGTGACTTGGAAAGTCTGAGCGGGATTTGCTTCTTCTGTTTAGATTCCATTTTAATATATCGATCCTGTATTTACGATAGGCTGTGCGTCGCGGTTTCCGCAAAGAACTACGAGAAGATTGGATACCATCTGAGCCTTGCGCTCGTCGTCAAGTTCACATAGATTGTCGTTATTAATTCTGTCAAGAGCCATTTGAACCATTCCGACCGCTCCGTCGACTATCATTTTGCGAGCGTCGATTATTGCGGACGCTTGCTGACGCTGAAGCATAACGGCTGCTATTTCCGGAGCATATGCAAGATAAGTTATTCGTGCTTCAATGATTTCAAGTCCGGCGAACGCGACTTTTTCTTCTATTTTTTCACGTATGCGCGAGGCTACAACCTCACTTGAACCTCTGAGACTGCCTTCATCCGCAACACCGTCTCCTGTTGTGTCAATGCCCGGAGCTACGTCATACGGATATATGCGCACGATCTCACGGAGAGCGCTGTCGCACTGAAGAGAAAGATATTCTTTGTAGTTGTCAACATTGAATACCGCTTTTGCGGTGTCGATAACTTTCCAGATAACGGCAATGCCTATTTCAACGGGGTTTCCGAGACAATCGTTTATTTTTTGACGGTTGTTATTTAACGTCATCGCTTTAAGGGATATTTTGTTGCGGGTGCTGTCGGCAGAGACGGTTTGAGCGTTTGCGGCAGGTGAGTTTGAAGTTGAAACATCTCCGCTTTGATTTAGTTTGGTTTTGGATGCGGGGTTTACAGAAACGCAGAAGGGATTGACAAAGAAGAAGCCTTCGGTTTTTACCGTTCCGACATATTTACCGAAAAGTGTAAGAACGATAGCTTCTTTCGGATGGACAATACGAAGTCCTAACCACCAGACCCAACCGATCGATAAGTAGATCAGACAAACGACAAAGCAAGCGATACCGAGAGTGCTCCCGTTTTCCATTGATACGGATGAGAAAACAGTTCCGAAAATTGCAGCAACGTAAGCGATTATCGAGAGAATGAGAGCGGACCAACCGGTTTTGGGAGTGTAGATTTTTTCTTCAATGACGGTTTCATGTTTCATATGTACAATCCTCCTAAGGTTTTTGATATCAATTTGATATCTTATTGATATTTTAACATATTTTCTTTTCCGTGTCAATAATAACAAAGAAAAAAATGAATAAACAGAAAAAGCGAAAACTTTTATTGACAAAAAGATGGCGGTATGCTAATATAAATAGTAAGGTATCTTATTAATTATCGGGAGCTTGAAATGCCGACACAAGATGAGGAAATATTGATTTTGTTAAGAAATTTGAACGGGCTGATGAGAAGAAGAGCTTTGCGGGAGAGGGGAGAGAGTTCGGTGGGAAATGGCAGAATTTGCACTGAACAAGGAAATGCACCCGCCGTGTGCGATAAAGTCGAAAGCGTGCCAACGTTTGAGTTTCCGCCGATTCCGCCCGAGTCAGAATTTCCGCCACCGCCTCCGCCGCCTGAGCATGGCAAAGGCAGACTTATGGCGGTTTTATGTGATTCGGGAGAGATGAGTCAAACCGCTCTTGCGGATATGCTTGACATACGGCCGCAGTCTCTCTCCGAGCTTATATCAAAAACGGAGAACGAAGGACTCGTCACACGCAGACGCGACAAATCGGACAAACGGAGAACTCTGGTTTCTCTTACGTACGAAGGGGAAAAAAGCGTTATGCGCTTTCGTGAAGCAAACAGGAAAGTTTCGGCTGAATTTCTTTCGTCTCTAAATGAAAATGAAAAGAACGAGCTTTATGACATACTGTCAAAACTCGTTTCGGCGAATAAAGAAAAATAAAACGAAACAAAAAAGGAGATACAGTAATGGGACCCGGACCGGGAAGAGGATTTCACGAAGGAATGAGACAAGCCGAAAAAATGAGGGAAAAAATGAAAGAGCCGCGTCCTACGTCGCTGAGGGAGGTTCCGTCTTATTTATACAGGCTTGTGACAAAGTTTTTCAGCCGACTGTTTTATATTTTCGGCTTGGTATGGGAGACAAGACCTTGGATACTTTTCTTTATGATATTTATGGCGGTGTTCAACGGACTTACTCCCGTAGTAAACGCTTATATTTTTAAAGAGCTGTTAAACTCACTCGCACTGGTTTACAGTGAAGCAATAGGCGGAATGACCGTACACTTTGACACGGTTGTGAAGCTTATTATCATAAAATTTGCGTTCAATTTTGTGACCGATATAGTATCAAGGGCTAATGACATACTGAATAACATAGCAGGAGAGCTTGTAGTAAATCATGTCAATCTGAAAATAATGAATAAAGCACGCGAAGTCGATCTCGCAAGTTTTGACCGTCCTGAGTTTTATGAGAAATTCGAGAATGCCAAAAGGGAAGCCGGAAACAGACCTATACAGATACTT
>CAKSJC010000132.1 GCA_934462885.1 uncultured Eubacteriales bacterium
CAAGAAAAGACATCATATACTTGACAATATATAAAAAATAATATAAAATAATTTAACTTACTAAAATAAAGGATATCCATTATGAAAATAACGCCTGTCAAAGGATGTGCGGATTATCTTCCGCGCGAAGCTCTTATCAGAGATTATTTACAGTCAACTATCGTGGAAACTTACCGCTCATGCGGATTTGAACGTATATACACCCCTATAATCGAAGATATCGAAAACCTCGACAAAAGCGACGGAGGAGAAAACTTAAACCTCATCTTCAAAATAATGAAAAGAGGCGAAAAGCTCGAGGAAGCTTTAAAAAGCGGAATCCCCGCCGAGCTTTCCGACATGGGATTAAGATATGACCTTACGCTTCCCCTCACGCGCTACTATTCAAACAACCGTGCAAAGCTGCCTTCCACGTTTAAAGTAATACAGACAGATCGCGTTTACCGCGCAGAACGTCCTCAAAAAGGAAGAATGCGCGAATTTGTACAATGCGATATAGACATAATCGGTTCGGATTCATGGACCGCTGAGGTTGAGCTTATCTCAACCACCGCAAAAGCCCTCAACAACATCGGCTTTAAGAATTTCAATATTAGAATAAACGACCGTCGGCTCTTAAAAGCTATAATAATGTCTGCCGGATTCGCCAAAGAAGACTGCGACTCAGTTTGCATATCCCTTGACAAGCTTGACAAGATTGATTTTAACGGTGTTAAATCGGAGCTTATCGATAAAGGCTTTGACGCCGCAAAGGTTGAAGAACTTATATCAAAAATATCAGTAAAACCTTTCACGCTTGACAATGCGGAAGAAATATGCGGCGAACTTGACTGTATAAAAAATCTCCGGCTTATAATGGACGCCGCAAACTCACTCGCCGACGGATATTCCGTAGAATACGATATGACTCTGGTACGCGGACAGGGTTACTATACAGGAACAGTATTCGAGATATCAAGCCCCGAATTCCGCGGAGCGATAGGCGGAGGCGGACGCTATGACAACCTCATCGGAAAATTTCTCGGTGAATCTATCCCTGCGGTTGGTTTCTCTATCGGATTTGAGAGAATAGCTGCCATTCTTCTTTCTTCTGACTATGAGATCCCCGCGATGAAAAAACGTATTGCCATTATATATAACGAAGATAACTTCACTTCTGCTATGCGCCGTGCCGACGAAATGAGAAAAGAATACGATATTGCAATGTATGAAGAAGTGAAGAAGTTCGGAAAACTTTTGGCAAAACTTGAAGAAGTCGGTTTTGCGGGATGTTATATTGAATCAAAAAACGAAATGAAGTTTTTTGGTGAATAATAAAAAAACACTTTGCAAACTCTCAAAAACACTTGACAAATATTTTTTATAGTGGTATTATTACTTTTGAAATGCGATGATGGGAAAATAGTAGTGTTTTGACTCCTCATTCAGAGAAATGACGGTTGCTGCAAGTCATCGAGGAAAAAATATGAATACATTCCCGGAGCAGCACACCGAACCTGTTATCACGTTTTTTAACTGAGAACAGTAAGTAGGCTGTGACGCATGATGAGCGTTAAAGCGTTACGGCATAATTAATTCGTGCCTGATGAGATCGTACCTGTAAAGATACGGTAAACTGAGGTGGTACCGCGGTTCATTCCGTCCTCTGCTGTAATCAGCAGAGGACTTTTATTTTTACATTTTTCTCGCGATCTCCCCACAATATGAAAGGACAAACAAAATGGTTATTACCGATCTTCTTGAAAAAAACGCTAAATTATACCCTGATGAAGTAGCTCTTGTTGAAATAAATCCCGCGAATCAGCCTCATCCTAACACCACTTGGCGTGAGTTCTCCCTAATTGAAGCTACTCCGGGAGAAAAATACAGACGCGAGATGACGTGGAAAGAATTCGACACTAAAGCTAACCGCTTCGCTAATCTTCTGCTCACACGGGGTGTGAAAAAAGGAGACAAGATTGCTATACTTCTTATGAACTGCCTTGAATGGCTTCCGGTTTACTTCGGTATACTGAAAACAGGTGCGCTCGCAGTTCCTATGAACTATCGCTATTCTGCCGATGAAATAAAATACTGCGCAGAACTTGCCGATGTTTCGGTTCTCATTTTCGGTCAGGAATTCATCGATCGAGTTGAAAATGTATACCGCGAGCTTCCTTTATTGAAAACACTTTTCTTCGTTGGAAAAAATCCGCCAGATTTTGCTGACAGCTATGATAAAATGGTAATGTACTGCTCTTCTGTTGCTCCGGCAGTCGAGTATGACGAAGATGACGACGCTGCAATATATTTTTCATCAGGTACTACCGGATTCCCCAAAGCTATTCTCCACGTTCACCGTGCATTAATAAATTCCTGCCGCACCGAACAGAAGCACCACGGTCAAACAAAAGACGATGTTTTCCTTTGTATCCCCCCGCTTTACCACACAGGCGCTAAAATGCACTGGTTCGGCAGTCTTATCTCCGGAAGCCGTGCGGTCATCTTAAAGGGAGTTTCACCTGAATGGATACTTCGCGCTGTATCTGAAGAACGCGCTACAATAGTATGGCTTCTTGTGCCGTGGGCGCAGGATATTTTAGACGCTATCGACCGCGGTGAGATTGATTTAAGAGATTACCGACTCTCACAATGGAGACTTATGCATATAGGCGCTCAGCCTGTTCCTCCGTCCCTTATCAAACGTTGGAAAAAAATATTCCCGAATCACCAGTACGATACGAATTACGGGCTTTCCGAGTCTATAGGGCCCGGGTGTGTTCACCTCGGCGTTGAAAATATGAATAAGGTTGGCGCGATAGGAGTTCCCGGATATCTCTGGGAAGCGGATATAGTAAACCCGGACGGAAGCTCCGTCACGGGTGACAGCGTCGGCGAACTGATTGTCAAGGGACCCGGAGTTATGAAGTGCTACTACAAAAACGAAGAAGCCACCAGGGAAATATTAAAGGACGGCTGGCTCTATACAGGCGATATGGCAAAGCGCGACAAGGATGGTTTTATATACCTTGTCGACCGTAAGAAAGACGTTATCATAACCGGCGGAGAAAATCTTTATCCGGTACAAATAGAAGATTTTTTAAGAAAGAACAACAAAATAAAGGATGTTGCCGTGATCGGGCTTCCCGATGAGAGACTCGGCGAGATTGCCGCTGCGATAATAGAATTAAAACCCGATACATCAGCAACCGAAGAAGAAATAAACGAGTTCTGTCGAGAACTTCCCCGTTATAAGAGACCGAGAAAGATCATTTTCTCTAAAGTTCCTCGAAATCCTACCGGAAAGATAGAAAAGCCAAAACTCCGTGAGATATATTGCGGAAAAAGACTTGTTGAAGCTCAGACAACAAGATGAAAAGAATATATCTCGATACTTCGGTTTCATTCGTCAACGCCCTTCTTTCTGAAGTTTGCAATCATCCGAAATTGACTCCGTGTGACGCGGTAAAATTTATTTATCAGTCAAGTTTCGGCTATGAGGCACTCCCAAATACTGTTCATTTTAATTCACCGACTCAAAGAGTAACAGACATAAATGAAAAATACTCTCGTCTTTATCTGACTGATGATTCATACAAAGAAATAGCGGATATCCTGATTGAAGAGGCAAAAAAAGAATCAGACAATGAAAAGTGTCAAACTGATTTTGAATCATCTCTCAATATTTTACGAGAGCTTGTGAAAGATGGAAAATTTCCTTTTGATCTCTATCAGCTTGAAGTTTTTACAGACGAATACTTATCATTTGGAATGCCCTGCCTTACGCACAGCGATATATATAAATCATCGTATGATTCTTCGTATATAACGTTGCGTCGCGAATCGGCTCTTCTCTTCCCTTTAATCTGTGACATCTTTATTGCAATAAAGGAACAAGGATATGCGGTTATAGCTATCGATGGTACTTCCGCATCCGGCAAGACGACAACGGCTGAATATCTCGTTAAATTATTTCCTGCCAGAATAATTCATATGGATGATTTTTTTCTTCCTTCCGAAAAGAGAACTGCACTTCGCCTTCTTGAACCCGGCGGTAATATTGACTATGAGAGATTTTATAATGAGGTTGTCTGTCACTTAAGCGACGACACTATTACACACGGCATATTTGACTGTTCGAAAAAAGAAATAACTAAAATGGCAACACTTCCAAGAGAACCGCTTACGATCATTGAGGGAGCTTATTCACGGCATACGAACTTCAGAAAATACTATGATATATCGGTTTTTATGAAAACTGCTGAAGAAAAACAGCGCGAGCGAATTCTCAATCGTAACGGCAAGCTGATGCTAAAAATGTTTGAAAACAAATGGATACCGTATGAAAAAAAATATGACGAGGTTTTTGGGATTGAAAAAAGCTCGGATTATTTGATCATCACATAATTCTGCGGCTCACTTTTCTCCGGAGAGAAAAGTGAGCCGCAAGTGTTTTTAGTATAAACCATCGGTTGAGCAATATCAGAAAAACCTTAAATGTATGCAAAAAACTCCATTCTATATTCCAAATTAAGGTCGTTTAACCTAAAGAATAATATAGAAGGGAGCAACAAACATATATGAGAAAATGAGGATTCAAGAGTATCAAACGGCAAAATATTTCTCTTTTGCTTAACTAATCACCATTGGACTAAGCCTACTTGCTCGTACTTTTTCACGTGCATATATTTGTTTTTTCTACGATATAAGACGATATTTTATATGCCAAATAAGCAAACGCCGTACCAAGAAGCGCTCCGCAAATCACGTCAAGCGGATAGTGTACCATTAAATAAAGCCTTGAAAATCCTACCAATACAGCCAAAACTATCGCTGCTGTTCCCCACTTCTTATTGCAGAAAAACAGACCGAAAGCCGCTCCGAACGAAGCAAGCGTATGTCCGGACGGAAATGAAAATTCACTCTCTTTCGGTATAAGAAGAACTATCGAAGGATCAAAATCATACGGACGCACACGCGCTACAAGTGGCTTCAGAGTAATGTTTCCGATTAGAAGCCCTATAATAAGCGCTATTCCCATGGTGAGTCCTGCTTTTCTCGTCTTCTTAAAACACAGAAATAACACAGCAAGAAATATCCAAAGTATACCGATGTCTGAAAGACGCGTAATGATCGGCATTGTGATATCCAGAAACTTGCATCCGACTGCATCATACAGTTTATGCAGTATTTCCGCTTCAAATGAGTTAAATACATTCATGTTTGATCCTCACTGCGTTTTTATGTATGTATTTTATATGAGATGCGCGTTTTTTTCAACATGATTATGTTAACTTTTTTGAATAATGTATTTTTATAATAATCCGAACCATACACTATCAGCTGATGTAAAATAAGTAAGGCTCTGCTTTTTATTATGTCATTAAGTTTAATTAAGTTTTATCGTCCAGTCGCCGACAGCGGATACGGTAATGCAGTTTGTATCGGGTTCGAGGAGGACAGTGCCGTTATATGTTTTTGTCGTGTTGACGAGTAAATCATAGCCATAAGCGCCATAGGCATGGAC
>CAKSJC010000133.1 GCA_934462885.1 uncultured Eubacteriales bacterium
GCTGGGAACCATGCCGCTTCCGCCGTATATTACGAAAAAACTTGATGATCCCGAAAGATACCAGACAGTCTATTCGAAATACGAAGGGTCGGCAGCCGCTCCGACTGCTGGACTTCACTTTACACCGGAGCTTTTGCAAAAGATCAGAGAAAAAGGATGTAAGATTGTTCCCGTGCTTCTCCACGTAGGACTCGGAACGTTTCGTCCGGTCAAGGAAGATAAGATAGCCGATCATGAGATGCATTCGGAGTACATCCGAGTTACCGAAGAATCAGCTGCTCTCATAAATAAAGCTAAAGCAGCGGGAGGGCGTGTTATCGCGGTCGGAACTACATCGTGCAGAGTTCTTGAATCGGCGGCTGACGAAAACGGAATACTTCATCCGGTAGATACGGATACGGGAATATTCATATATCCCGGATATCGTTTTAAGATAGTAGACGCGCTTATTACGAATTTCCATCTTCCCGAAAGCACGCTTCTGATGCTTGTCTCCGCACTTTGCGGAAGAGAAAAAATAATGAACGCATACGAAACGGCGGTGAATGAAGGATACAGATTCTTCTCGTTCGGGGACGCAATGTTCATTAAATAATCATTAAATTAAAGTTGATATTGAAAATAGAGTAAGTTCGGGAAAAATTGCGCAGGCGAAAAGTTTTGTTACTCTTCGCCTTATCATCTTTTCATTTTTACTCAGTGTTCGGTTTCCTTTTTTTCGTAAATATAGCGCTCGAATTTTGTGTTGAGAAAACTGTTTATCCCGCGTCCTATCTCCGTGGATACCGAAGAGACTCGCACCGGACAGCTTCCTTTCATAACAAGCGGGTCTATATACCTCATTTTCGGTGAGACTTTTACGGAATATATTCCGATAGGCTTTTCCGGAGACGACGCGACGGAGGAGATATTCCTGTAATGCTCCCACAGCTTGGAGAATTCGGAGGAATTTCGGAATTTTCCTATAACGGCGCTTTCGACGGAGTATAGATCGTTTTTTTCGATCACTCCCGATAAAAACGCTTTTTTCATGAGATCGGCAAGATACTGCATAGGGAAAATGTCCTCTTCGGAGACAAACCAAGTTGAGTTTTTCAGCGCGATACGGGAAAAATCCACGGCATGCCTCACATTTTTGAAACAAAGTTCGGGCGTGCCGTCCTCGTTTTCCGCGACGAACAGATCGTTGTAGATGCTTTTTAGCTCGTCAAGCGGAATATTATGCGTGAGATATGCATTGCCCAAAGTGTATTCAAGACGGTCTGCCGACAGCCGCGGCGTATCATTGTCGGCGATCGGATATTTATGATAATCGCACACATCGTCAATCGATATTCTGCTTTTTTTCAGACACGACATTATTTTATCCGAGTTTTCAATAAAAAATCTCGTTCCGACCTCTGTTGATTCCTGCTTTTCATAGTCGTTGTTCATAAAGTCGATGGTGTGAGCAAAAACGGGAGTTGCGATATCATGAAGAAGACCGGCAACGGATTCCGTTATACTTCCCGTAAAGTGCCAGACGATGGATGCGACTCCTATACTGTGCGTCAGCCTATCGTAATTTCCCAATAGTTTTTTGTAGATGGGAAAGGACGTGTAGTCGCAGCCGCAGTGCATTCCGATTCCCGACAGACGCGTCATCTCGGGAGACTCGCACATTTCCCGCAAAACAGCGGGAAAGCTTTCTGAATAAAGTGAAATATACATAGATTACCTCATTTTTATATAAAAAATTATAACATAAAGTAAGTGAAAGCACAATGAAAAAAATAAAAACTTTATCTGTTCTCGGAGCGACGGCGTCCGGCAAAAGCGCGCTCGCCGTGGAACTTGCCGCACGGCTCGGAGGAGAGATTGTCTCCTGCGATTCGATGCAGCTTTACCGTGAAATGAATATCGGAACGGCAACTCCGCCTTTGGAAGAAAGAGGCGGGATAGTTCATCATCTTTTTGATATCGTACCGCCGGAGACGGATTTTTCAGCCGCCGAATACGCCCGCGCCGCGTCTGCGGCGATTGAAGAAACGGCTTCACGCGGAAAGCTTCCGATACTGTGCGGCGGAACCGGAATGTATTTTGATTCGCTCATGAAGATAACATCCTTTTCCGAGGGAGAAAAAGACGACGCACTTCGCGAAGAATTATTCGAATATGCGGCGGAAAACGGCAATACAGCTCTTCATGAAAAGCTGAAAAAGATTGACCCCATAGCCGCCGAGGCAATACATCCGAATAACGTAAAAAGGGTGGTCCGCGCTATTGAAATATACGAAACTACCGGAAAAACAAAGACGGAAACCGACCGAAAGCAGGTGGAGGGCGAGATACCGTATGATAATTTCACGGTGATAATAGACTTTCTCGACAGAGCAAAGTTATATGATAGAATAGAAAAAAGAGTTGATATCATGATGAGCGAAGGGCTTGAAGAAGAGGCGAGACGCCTTTTCTGCTCCGAAAGAAAGCTTAGCAAAACCGCGTCTCAAGCTATCGGATATAAGGAATTTTTTCCATATTTTGAGGGAGAGAAAACAAGGGAAGAGATAACAAGCGATATAAAACTTGCGACACGTCACTACGCGAAAAGACAGCTTATCTGGTTCAGACATTATAAAGACGCCTTTCTTGTTCATCCGGACAAGGGAGAAGTCATAATGAGTGCCGCGGAACTTGCCGATGAGGTAGTCTCAAAACTAAAAGAGAAGAATTTTATCGAAAAATAAGATTTTGTAAATATATTTTGAATCGCATATTGACGTTTAATGGCTGCGGTGTTATAATCATGAATGATTTTTAACTTGAAAGGTGTTTGGCAATGGAACTCTTAATCACAATATTCGAATCATTTATGCTCATATGTTTCGGTTGTTCATGGCCTATTAATGCTATGAAGCACTACCGTGCAGGAACCGCAAAGGGAATGAGCCTCCAATTTATTATCCTTATCCTTGTCGGATACGTCGCAGGTATCACAGCGAAAATAATAAAAGGCTTCGGCACATGGCATTCATGGTTTGTTCTCGCGGTATATATACTCAACTTTGTTATGGTTTCTCTTGACCTTATCGTATATTTCAGAAACCGTGCGCTTGATAAAAAGAATGGCGTAAAATAATTTTTACTTAAAATAAGCAAAGAGCAGACAGTATATTAAAACAACTGCCTGCCTTTTTCTTATTTATCGGTTTTGCGGCTAAATGAAAGGTTATGCATACACGTTTGTGCGTCTCAAATTAATCTCGCTCTCACTTTCGACTCCTCTGATTTTGAATGTACAGACGAAAAAGTCAAGGAGCAAATTTCAAAACATTTTTACCGTGTCGAAAGAATATCGGAAAAACAATAATTCTGTTGTTTTTCCAAAAAAAAGAAAATGTTTTCTCTTTCTATTGCAAAAAAAAAGAGAATATGATATAATTCAATTGTAGTTATATGCATAAGCGTAAGGGTATTTTTCCTAAAAAAAGGTACATCCGGCGCAGCATATGGCCTTGGGCTAAGTTTATGCGCGCTTGGAAAATGACGGATGTCGAAAGAGGAGACTTGATTTATGAAATGTCCCGTATGTTCATCTCCCGAAAGTAAGGTTATCGATTCGCGACCTGTTGAGGAAAGCAACAGCATAAGAAGACGACGCGAATGTCTTATGTGCCATTATCGCTTTACCACATATGAGATTATTGATACAATGACTCCTATTGTAATAAAGAAAGACGGATCAAGAGAACTGTTTGATAAGAATAAGATTCTTTCCGGACTTATGAAGGCGTGTCAGAAAAGACCGGTCGACGCTCAGAAAGTCGCTGATGAAATAGAGACGCAAATTGCGGGAACGATGAAGCAGGAGATATCCTCTCAGTTAATCGGTGAGCTTGCAATGGAGAAACTTAAGCAGCTTGACGCCGTGGCATATGTCAGATTTGCTTCCGTTCACCGTGAATTTAAGGATGTGGACAGCTTTGTAAAAGAAATATCAGAGCTTAAGGAAACAGAAAAAAAATAATCCACAAAAAACGGAGTTTATAATGTATTTGTATATCATACGGCACGGGCATCCCGTGTATTCGCCTGTCGAAATGCTCACAGAGGAAGGCCATAAACAGGCGAGAGCATTAGCGCCGAGACTCGTGCAGAGCGGTATCACGAGAATATATTCATCTCCGCTCAGAAGAGCAATCGAGACTGCACAGCCTACGGCTGACGCACTTGGACTTCCGATAAACATCGAGCCGTGGACCAGCGAAGATGTCGCATGGTCAAGATTTCATGTCGAATATCCCGACGGACGTCAGAGATGGATATTCGAGGTCGACGACACAGCTTCATTTATGAGAGGCAAAAACCACGACGCGCTTGATAAATGGTATGAGATCGAACCGATGAAGTATGTTGTCAATGCTAAAGAGGGCTATGAGCAGCTTATGGCGGAATCGGACGAGTTTCTCGCACGCCACGGCTATGAAAGGGACGGAAACGAATATATAGTTCGGCGTCACAACGACGAGCGAATAGCGGTGTTTTGCCATGAAGGTTTTTCGTTAGGATGGCTGTCGCACCTTCTGCGTATCCCGCCGAATATTTATTGGTGTCAGTTTAAGATGACTCACACAGGCGTTACTATACTTCGCTTTGTAGATACCGATAACGGGCGGACTGTTCCGAAAGTCATGGGAATGTCGGATATGTCGCACATTTATGCAGACACGGAGACGCCTTATCTCTTCAACACAAGATGGAAGGTTTGAGCTTCTCGGACATAAACGCTACATCGGAACAATTTCGGATATAAACAACATATGAACAAATCGGGGAAAAACTTTTTTGTAAAAGTTTTTCCCCGAAACCTTTTTAGCCCTTTCATGGCGAGAAACGGTGCGGCATATGCGAACTATACGAAAACCGCATTAATTTTGTTTGCTTGCCGGAATAAAGATTTTTGATAGAGAGACGCGATATTTTTTCGAAAAAGCGTCGCCTGTATCGGAATTCAACAGGTCGATTTTGGTATTGTTCTGCAAAGATTTCTAATTGAAAGCTTAAAGTCCGAGCAAAGAGATTATTTTTTCGGCGTTTTTTTGCACATCGTCGTCTACTTTTACGGAAATATCCGCCACAGCATTGTAGTACGGAAACCTCAGCTTGTATAAATCTTCAAGATCTGCTGAGAGAGAAATCGGTCTGCCGTCCCGCGGCAGCGAACTTATGTCTCTTTGCAGAAACACAACGAAACTGTTCTGCCGGATGAGGTCGCGGTTTTCATTGCTCAGTACCGCTCCACCTCCCGTGGCGATGACCGACGATTGTTTTTTCGTTATTTCGCCTATAACCTCGTGCTCAAGCTCACGGAAGCGCGCTTCACCGTATTTTTTGAAAATGTCGGGAATAGCCATCCCTGTTTTTTCTTCAATCATTGCGTCGGAATCAAAAAACGGACGGGAGAGCATTTCCGACAGTTTTTTCGCGATAGTGCTT
>CAKSJC010000134.1 GCA_934462885.1 uncultured Eubacteriales bacterium
ACCATGTGCAAAGAAATATCTGTTGTCGGTAAGTTGTTGTCAAGTCTCAGCTTGTATACGGTTGCCATATTAATGAGGTTTTTTACTTCATCTTTTACAGCTGACAGACCTATATACGAGTCAAGCTCTTTTCTTAAATCATCGATATTTTCTTTTTCTGGGAGCTTAACTTCTTTTTCGGATACTCCTCCTTCGCCGCTGTCCGAAGCTTTTGTCTTGTCGTCATTTGACGAAGAGGTACTGTCCGATGAGTTTTTTATATCAGATCCGCCGAGCGGATCTGCGTTGGATTCCGCACTGAATTTTGAGTTCGGTTTAACATTCAAATTCGAGTCCGAGGATCCGGATGCATCATTGTATGATTTCCGCATGGCAGACGATCCCCATATATCATCACTGAGACGGCGTATGTTGTTTTCAGTCATTTTTTTAATGAGATCAAGCTGCATCGAGATTATTTCATCTTTTTTATCCATAATTTATCATATGTAGAATTAATTTTATGCAGTCGTATTAGACTTATTCCTTATTTTACTACTCCTTTTTTAAGGATAACGTTTGCGTAAATAGCGCTCTCACCGGTAACTACTACGGCATAAGCCTTTTTCGCTCTTTCATAAAATTCAAATCTTTCCAAGAAAACAGGCTTACGGTCTGTATACTTTGAAGCGATTCTTTTATATTCTTCCCAGATCGGGACATCGAGGTCGCGGTCTGATTCCGTTTTGTCCATTAAGTAGACGTTATTATCGTATGAATCGAGAGGCATAAGCTCAAGAACAGCTTCAATAAGCTCCGGAACGCCGCAAGCGTCGGCGCGGAGAACAATCTTGCCTATACTTTCACCGGGAAAATTTCCATCCGAGAAAACGATTTCGTCTCCATGCCCCATTTTGTCAAGATGCATGAGAAGTTCGGGAGAAATTATTTTGTTAATTCCTTTAAGCATTTTTATAACTCCTTTAAGTGTTAGTGTGTATAATATTTTTACGATATTATTTTATCACGAATACTTAAAAAATAAAAGAGTTATGTAAAAATTTTTTGGCGCATTTGACATTATTGTACATTGATAAAAGGGTATTATGCAATAAATAAAAACTCTGCCCGAATCTGTTTTGGCGCGGGCAGAGATATCAAGAAAATCCAAATAGATTGGCATAACAAAAGATCGCAATGTTTTTTGAAAGCATGAACGACGGTCATAGCGCAAATGAAAAAGAATTTACAGGCGTTTTTTCTTATCGCTTATCATGCTTCTCAGCGCTCCGAGCGCGTCGGAAAGACCGCCGACTTCATCTATAAGACCGTTTTTTACGGCTTCATTTCCGTCAATTATTGAGCCGACATCGGTGGCTATTTGATCGGTGCGGAGCAGAAGAGATTTCATGGTTTCTTCTTTCATATTTGAGTGAGAGCAGACAAAATCGATAATCCTTTTCTGCATACGTTCGAAATAGTAATAGGTTTGAGGAACCCCGATTACGGTGCCGCTTATCCTTACGGGATGAATTGTCATTGTGGCGGACGGAACTATGAATGATCGGGAGGCTGATACGGCGAGCGGAACCCCGATTGAATGGCCTCCGCCGAGAACGAGCGATACGGTTGGTTTTGACATACTTGCTACCATTTCTGCAATTGCGAGTCCCGCTTCGACGTCTCCTCCCATAGTGTTCAAAACCATGAGCATACCGTCGATTTCTTCGCTTTCTTCTATCGAAACCAGAAGCGGAATTATATGCTCGTATTTTGTGGCTTTTTGTCCTTCTCCGAGAAGGTAATGACCTTCGATCTGTCCTATGATGGTAAGGCAGTGTATAGTTTCGTCTTTTGAAGTTGAAATGACACTGCCGCTTTTCATTATATAATCGAGTTTATCTTTTTCTTCGGACGCTTCATCGTTTTTTGATTTGTTTTCGGTGTCGTTTTCATTTGTTTGCTGCGGAATGTTTTCGTATACGTACATTTTATTTCTCCGTTTTTCTTCATTCGGAATTATGTTCCCCGAAAAAAGGGGGTGTTATTCACTAAAATGCATACGTGTAAAATGATTGAACAGATATATTTTGCTAATTAAACTATATTCATATATTGATATTCGTTTGTGATTAATGTGGAAGACGATATTTGTGTTAAATTAAGATGATAAAGAAGCTTTTTAAGTTGTTTTTTAATAAAAAAAGGAGCTTTTTTATTCTGATAGCCTTTTTAAGTAAATTATTCCCAAAAAACGAACTAAAAAAAATACGAAATCAGTGAATATTTTTTTAAAAACCACTTGTATTTGAAGGTATAGAGTGATATAATATGCGGGAAAACATAAATAAATTTACAGGAGATATTCATTATGAAAAAATTTTTTGCATTGATGCTTGCCACTCTTATGCTTGTGGCTGCATTTACGGGATGCTCTTCCGCAGACACTAAAGACACAACAGACGACAGCAAGGATGTAGTGTCCGAAAACGGTAACACAGAATCCGATACCAAGGACGACGCTCCCGAAACATCCGGCGTCGTAGCAGTTGTTGACGTAAACCTTACAGACGAAGAGTACGCTTTCGGCGTTGACAAAGAAAAGCCTGAACTTCTCGCAAAGGTTAACGAAATTATCGCAAAAATCATGGCTGACGGTACATTTGATGAAATATGCAACCACTACTTTGGCGACGGCACACCGGTTCCGGTAGTTTCCGCTGAACTTGACTCTTCCAAGGAACAGCTTGTTGTTGCAACAAACGCAGCTTTTGAACCTTTTGAGTACATGGTAGGCGATTCATACTACGGTATCGATATGGAAATCGCTGATCTTATAGCAAAAGAACTTGATCTTGAACTCGTTATCAGCAACATGGACTTTGATGCGGTTTGTCTCTCGGTAGGTCAGCACAAGTGCGATATTGCAATGTCAGGTCTTACAGTTAAGGAAGATCGTAAGGAATATGTTGATTTCACGGATTCTTATTATTCCGCATCTCAGAAGCTCATAATAAAATCCGACGACACGACCTTTGCCGATTGCACGGATGCCGCTTCCGTTGAAGAAATTCTAAAAAGCTTTGACTCTTCAAAAAAGATAGGCTGCCAGGCAGGAACAACAGCACAGTTCTACATTGAAGGCGACCAGGACTGGGGATTTGACGGACTTCCCGTAGAATGCGTTCCGTATAAGAACGGATCTCTTGCAGTTCAGGATCTTATAAACGGCAACATCGACTACGTTATTATCGACTCAGCGCCCGCAGACGCTATCACGGCGGCGATCAACGAAATGAACTGAGATTTTCTAAAACATATAAAACTACATATTTGATTTATGAATAAAACCTGCTCTCCTGTCTGTTTATAGATAGGAGAGCGGCGTGTTTTGACGAGGTAAAATGGGAAGCTTTGAGAAAAAGGTAGCTAAATTTATAGAAATACTAATCGAAAGAAACGGCTACGTCAAAGTTATCGAAGGACTTAAGAATACTTTGATAATCGCGATAGTCGGTCTGGCTATAGGTATAGTTATAGGTACAATCATTGCGACAGTCAGAGTCATTCCGAAATACAAGACTCTCCCGAAGGTGTTAAACTCTATCTGTTCTTTCTATGTAGGATTGTTTAGAGGTACTCCTATGGTAGTACAGCTTTTGGTATTCTACTATGTTCTTCTTCCGCTTTTCGGACTGAAGATGTCCGGCGTAAACGTTGCTTTGACAGTTTTCGGACTTAACAGCGGCGCGTATATTTCCGAGATAATGAGAAGCGGTATCATGTCTGTTGACGGCGGGCAAATGGAAGCCGGACGCGCCGTAGGACTTTCTTTCACAACTACCATGATAAAGATCGTTATCCCTCAGGCTGTCAAAAACATTCTTCCGACGCTCGGAAACGAGTTTATAGCTCTTATAAAGGAAACGTCGGTGGTAAGTTTTGTTGGGGCAGCCGACCTATACGTCGCATTTAACTATATAGGTTCGAACAGTTATGAATTTATGGTGCCTTATATAGCAATGGCAATTATTTATATTGTAATAGTAATGATCATAACTCTCGGCATAAAGCTTATGGAAAGGGGACTCAGAAAAAGTGATAGACGTAATTAACCTGCAAAAAAGCTTTGGAAAAACGGAAGTCCTCAAGGGTATTGACATTACGATAAACAAGGGAGATATCGTGTGCGTTATCGGTCCTTCCGGAAGCGGCAAAAGCACATTTCTCCGATGCCTGAACTGTATGGAAGATCCTACGGGCGGACAGATTATCTTTCGCGGTGTGGATATTGCCGATATGCACGTTGATATCAATATCCACAGACGCAAAATGGGAATGGTATTTCAGCAGTTCAATTTATTCAATAATAAAACCGTAATAGAAAATATAATGCTTGCTCCCGTTCACGTTGGGATTGAGGATCTTAAAAAAGCAAAAAGGCATAATGCTTTTTTACCTATTACTAATCTTTTCAGATCAAAAGATAAAAAACAGACTAAAATAAATATTACGACGAATCGTACAAAAATAAAGGATTATGCTCGCGAAAACGCAATGAAACTTCTTCGCAGAATAGGGCTTGAGGACAAGGCAAATGTTTATCCGTCAACGCTTTCGGGCGGTCAGAAGCAGAGAGTTGCGATAGTCAGAGCTCTTGCCATGAATCCGGATGTGATTTTGTTTGATGAGCCGACGTCGGCGCTTGATCCGGAAATGGTCGGGGAAGTGCTTGATCTTATAAAATCTCTTGCCGACGAAGGAATGACCATGGTTATCGTAACTCACGAGATGGGTTTTGCAAGAGAAGTGTCGAACCGTGTTATATTTATCGACGACGGACGAATTCTTGAAGAAGCCCCGCCTAAGGAGTTTTTTGGAAATCCTCAGAATCCGAGACTAAAAGATTTTCTCTCAAAGGTACTTTGATTGACATCGCTTTAATATGTTAAAACCCGGAGTTTGCCGATGATCATGATCATCGGCAAACTCCGGGTTTATTTTACTTTGGGTGGAAATGATGGCTATAACTACGCTATACGGATCGATAAGTCATAAATGGCAGGATGTTGGAAAAAAGACGCTCGATGGCGCCTTTTTTGCGGCTGTTACAACAGCGCACATAATGTAGCGATTGACTACAAAGTGGACGTGCCAGACTTCTATGCAAACCTTGCGGAAGCGTTTTTGTTTGACAAAGACGCAGGAAGCCCGAAACAAAAGCTCGGAGCATATTATTCATGCATTGCAAAACACAACTGACTCAGCTTTGAGAGTTGTATAAAAAGTTGTATTTGAGTTGTATTGCGGTTTTAATTTCGCTCAAAAATGATTGATTTCACTCTTGCAGTTGTGTAAAATATTGTGCAATTTGTATGTATTTACACATACATTCGGCGCAAAAACTTGTAAAACAAGC
>CAKSJC010000135.1 GCA_934462885.1 uncultured Eubacteriales bacterium
TTTAGGATATATCTCACGTATCATTACAGCTTCTTCTCCCGTATCTTTCGACAAAATCAAATAGTCGCTCGCTCCCTCTCCCGTGTATACATATTCGCTTGAACATTCAAGCGTAAGAAAAACTTTTGCGTATGTTACACCGTCTATACCCAAACATAGTTCTTCGATTTTACTTTCTAGATAATCGGTATAAAAACTGCAATCCGTATATTCCGAGGAAATGTTCTTTTTATTATTCTTTCCTATAAATCCGCTTGCTATTATCATGACTGCCCCGACTATACCCGTAACTAAAAGTATTATTTTCTTACTGTCAAGTTTTTTAATAATTTTGCGCGATAGCTGCTCCGCCATTCTCTTCCCTCCCTGTTCCAAACACATATACGGGTATACCGCATTCTTCCGAGAGCTCTTTTTTTATTCTTTCCTTGGTTATATACGGACATTTTGAAGAATATATCTGTATTTCACGTATACTACCGCTCTCGTCATCGCCAACGAGAGTTATTTTTGCATCGTTTATTTTATATCTCTCAGACAAAAGTGACATAAGAACATCTGCAAACTCGGCGTATTGTCCTTCTTCGTAGTTTTTTTCATACTCCGAGACCTGCATGCCGTCAATGTAATTCTTCACTTTTTCAATTACTTCTCCGCTCCCGTTTATAAGAGCTTTTACGGGAGAAAGGAGTGCAGCAAGAAGCGCCAATGCACACACAAGCCTGACGCTTTTCCGTGAAGACTCAGAAGCCGGAGTAATAGTGACGGCTATCTGACATATGACTGCCAAAACTATAAGCGTGTTTAAGTATTTTTGCATTTTTTGCCTTTCAAAAATCTATCCCGTCGTCGACTTTGTAAAAATAATAACAGTGAGAAAAAACATAAGCGAAGTATAAAGTATTATCCCGCATAAAATTTCTGCCGTTTTTTTCACAGAACCAAACAATGACGAAAGCTTTTCAAGACCTAGCATATCGGCACACATTCCCGCTGTAAAAAGAGAAAATCTAAATATTAAGACAGGGATTATTCCCGGAATAAACATAAGCAGTAAAACAATCATTCCACCGATCCCTGCGCTTTCACGGATAAGTGAAGTACCTGCTTTTATTGTAGCGTACATCTCGGATATCATTCCTCCCGCCACCGGTACAAACGATCCGATCGCAAACCGCGCAGCACGCATTCCGAAAGAATCCGCACTCTTGCTCAGAACACTCTGCGCGCCCATAATAAACGAAAATACCATAGACATTATCTGAATAAGTCTCATGGTAAATTTGTTGATAGATGACGCTACTCCGTTTAACTTACTTTCATTGCACACTGAAGAGACGGCGCCCAAAGTAAAAAGCGCTCGGCAAAGAGGAGTAAGTATTTGTCCCGCGAAATTTCCGATAATGGTTATCGCAGTCATGACCGCTTGGGTCGACACTGTTGCACTGGT
This sequence comes from uncultured Eubacteriales bacterium, assembly GCA_934462885.1. Classification (GTDB taxonomy): domain Bacteria; phylum Bacillota; class Clostridia; order Oscillospirales; family CAG-272; genus UMGS1696. The sequence continues at coordinate 1,451 of CAKSJC010000135.1, forward strand.
TATCGCTCCCTCAACGATATATACAGCTTCCATGACTCCGGTCATAAAGTTCATTATTGAACAGAGCTTCAAAAGATGTGACGCCGAGTAATCAATTAGAGCATATGTAACTGAAAACAGAGATACTCCAGCACAAAGCATTGCGTATGTCGAAAAAGTTTTTTTTATTCCATCGGAAGAAAGAGAAGAAGACATACTTTCCGCTATTGCCATAATAAAGATAAGCGAAAAAATCGGAATAAACGATGTCACGGCGTCTTTTGCGGACGCTAAAAAACCGGAAAAAATCTTATCCGTCCAGTATGAAAAATTTAATTTTTCTTTAACGGTTTCTACGCTTTCTTTTGGGTTGCAGATATCAATATCAGATAACTCGTCCCGTTCTTCTTCGGGAAGTGAGGAAACGAGCTCTCGCCATTTCTCAGCGACGTTTGATCTTTCTGCTGTACGTTCGCTTTGAGTGAAGGAATATTCTACGGCGTATACTCGTATAACGCTCACAAATATAAGAAGTGCTGTTATGATTATTTTCTTCATTTTTTTACTATTCAATTAAGTACCGCAAGCTCAAAGAGTTCACGGAAAAGCGGCAAGCAAAGCGCGAGTATCTCGACCTTTCCCGCGCTCTCAATATACCCCCCTATGTTTCCCTCCCCTGCGGCCTTGCATATATCGTTCGCGGTTGAGCAAAGATATGCTATTCCAAGAGCTTTTAGTATCGTTTCAGTATATAGATTCCCGGTATATTCTGCACATTCTTTAATAAAAGATACGGCGTTTCCTATTTCAGGGATAATAAAAAGTGATACCGTCACAAGAACTCCTAACACAAGATACGGAGCATATTCTCTTTTTAATTCTTTTATTACCGCTATAACGAACACCGCATATATGCCGACTCCGCATATCGCAATGATATTTGTCATATTCCGAATATGGTGCGAATCTTATTGAAAAGTTCACCCATTTCTCCGACTACAATCAGAAGGACAAAAACTATTCCTGTAAGGGAAAGCAATAGAGCTTGTTCATCGCGTCCTGCCTTCTGCAATATCTGATATGAGACTGCTATCATTATCCCTACTCCGGCGACTTTGAAAATAAGTGAAATATCCATGCACGATACCCCATTTTGACGTAAAATATTTTTCATCGATTATTACATTTCGTTATTTGTCTTTTTTCATATTATTCAAGAAAGACACATTTATACTAACGGAAAAAGCAAAAAAAGCAGGGTTTATTTTGACGTACTTATCTCAAATAAGTATAAGCACCACCGAAAGCGCTATCATAACAGGAATAGTCTTATATAGTTTTTCTTTATTTTTTTGCTCTTTTTCAAGCTTTTTCACAATATCTGAAAGTCTTTCTTCAGTATATTTGCAAAGACGCACCTCTTCATCAAGATATCCTTTTCCAATGTTTTTGGAAAATTCTGACATAACCTCATCAATTACCGCGTAAGTCTTCACACGGTTTGCCTTCCAAGCCGCAGCAAAACCTGACCTTCTTGCCATCGGAAGAAACCCTGTTTTTTCAAGGCAATCGCTTTTATATGATTCGAAAATAGCCGGCAGAGGTTTTTTTAGGTACTCAATATTTTCTCTAATAAATCCGACAAAATAAAGAAGTTCTTTTGTAAATCTTATCTTTTCCCTCCATTCAGCGAGAAGAGCTATACTAAATACCGCAGAAGAGCCGAGTATAAGAAATATTCCTGATATTTTTATTATAAATTCACTCATCTTTTTCCATACATACGGTAAGCCCGCTTCTTGATAGAGCGCACACGTAGTCAAAAACTCCCTCATCTATGAGTCCTGCAATTTCTTTCTTTTTAAGCAAACCCGAGTAATCTGCGGCATGTGCCGACGCACATACAGCTATTCCTGAAGTATATGCGGAAAAAAGCGCTTCAGCATCATCCCTACCTGCTATTTCATCACAAATAATGTATTCCGGAGACATCGTGCGTACTGCGCTTTTTATTCCCTCAAATCTCGGATAACCCGAAAAAACATCGCACAGATCCATTTCGCAAATACCTGCACAAAGTTCGTATCTTGTATCGATAACAGCGACGCGGTTTTCACGGGCAAGATATGGTATAAGTTCACGGAGAACTGTAGTTTTGCCTACACCCGGAGGTGAGAAAACAAGAGCGCTTTTACCGTTTTTTACAAGCTTAAACAGCCCGTCTCCCACGCCATCAACTCTTCGAGGAATACGTATATTTACCGACGAAATATCACATACCGCGCTTATCTTTCCGTTTTCGCACACGGCTCGTCCGCACACTCCTGCCCGTATACCGTATTCGGTAGTGATTACCCCATTACGTATGTCGTCAGCGTGTGAGTACAGCGAACCTCCGCACAATTTATCAACGGTAAGGGCTATATCCTCAGAGGTACATTTTCTATTACAAGAATAATTTTTTCCGGCACAGGTAATACTCAATAGCCGATTTTCCCGAAGCCTTATTTCGTTTATCTCAAGACCCAATCTTACGGCGCAGCGTTTTGCTTCATTAGCTATCTCCGGTGTGAGAAAACCAAAGGCTGTTTCTTCAAGGCTTGTCATATGATTTCCTTTAATATATTCTTCTGATACATTATATTTAAGACATTCTTCTCTTATTACTCTTTTTTACAGATTAGTGCGGCAATATAAATAATGCGAAGAAAATAAAAAGACGAACGATCCGCAAGAGTCAACTTTTGTACACTAATAAAACTAGAAAAAAAGCCGGAATTTTCCCCATTCATAGCAGCTAACGATTCATCGTCAGTTACAGAGCGGTTCAAATTCCGGCTTTTTATGTTATTTTTATAAGTCTACACTGTACGGTATACCATACATACTGTTAAAAAAATGCTTGCGTGTCCGCATACAGACTTGCTCACACAACGCTTCGAAAGAATTAAACAAGGAGCGTCGCTTTCAATTTGAAAGGAAACGAGAAAGAAAATCCTTTGTTTTTTGGTTTTTCGGATTTTCGAAAATATCTTTTGGTTTACCTTCTTCGCAAATTAATCCGTCAGCCATAAACACAACGTTTGTTGAAACGTCTCTTGCAAACGCCATTTCGTGAGTTACGACGATCATTGTAAGTCCTTCGGTTGCGAGATTACGCATTACATCAAGAACTTCGCCAACCATTTGAGGGTCAAGCGCACTCGTAGGTTCGTCAAACAAAAGCACTTCCGGCTCCATTGCAAGAGCACGTGCGATTGCTACACGTTGCTTCTGACCGCCCGAGAGCTGAGCCGGTTTTGCGTTTATATAAGGCTCCATTCCAACTTTTTTAAGGTACTTCATAGCGATTTCTTCCGCTTCTTTACGGTTTCTCTTTAGTACTGAAACCTGCCCTGTAATACAGTTATTGAGAGCGGTCATGTTATTGAAAAGGTTGAAGCTCTGAAACACCATGCCTACCTTTGCGCGGTATTGAGAGAGGCTGAAATTATCGGAGGTAATATCTTTTCCCAAATAGAGAATTTTTCCGGACGTCGGAGTTTCAAGAAGATTTATACAGCGCAGCATCGTACTTTTTCCGGATCCTGATGCTCCTATTACGCTAAGCACCTCTCCCTTTTCCACACTTAGATTTATGTCCCGTAAGACATTGTGATCTCCAAACTGCTTTTGAAGGTGCGATAGCTCAATAACTTTCTCTGACATTTTTCAAACCTCCTTACGGATGTGTATCTCAGCATCAACGTCTGTCTGAGAACCAAAGATAACATAGTTTTCTTTACCGTCAAGACGTTTTTCAATATATCGCAG
>CAKSJC010000136.1 GCA_934462885.1 uncultured Eubacteriales bacterium
TTATCCATAAGAGGAGTTCCGAACTCAAGTCCGATATCGTCATATGTTCCTTTTTTTATATGAACTTCCACGATATCGGCTCCGCGGTGAAGTTTCAGCACAATTCGCTCATCCGCAAGACGAAAGCGATAGTCCAAAACGTCGTTTATCGGATGCGAGTTTATTTCAAGAAGTATGTCTCCTTCAAGAATCCCCGCTCTCGCGGCTCTTGAATGAGGAAGAACTCCCGTTATTTTAACCATATCAAAAATTATTCCTGATCTTTATTCATAGTATTCCTATTTTATCCTAAATTTAATTATACTCCAAAAAAGCGTCCGGGTCAACATCATAAAGGAAAAATGAAATGAAATGACGATATTTTTTGCGGGAAACAGAAAAACGGAGAGTTTTTACTCTCCGTCGATTTTTTTTATAAGTTTTGAAAGCCCCCTATGCCCTGCAAAGCAAAGAACGGACGCCGCCGCAGACACGATTATAAAAAATGTAAATACGGCTTCCCACCCAAAGTTATCCGACACCGCTCCTGCAAGAAGTCCCGACAGAGCCGCAGAGGCATATGAGAAAGAATTAAACATTCCGCTTACGAACGATGTACGCCCTATTTTTGCAAAGTGAAGCGGTATGAATGTAAGAAACATAGTGTTTGCTCCGAGCATTGCCGCACTCGAGATCGCAAGAAGAACGGTTGCAAAAACACTTCGCGCCATTCCCGCGCCTCCACCGATAAGGATCAGAAGAAACGCCCCAAGTGAAATAAAACTTACAATAAACATAAGTCCGCACACAGTAAGCTCATTAAAACGGAATTTCGTATATATGTATTTTGCCGCGTAGACCCCGATAATATTGAAAACAGGAAGAATCGTGCAAATGATCGAAACTGTCGACGGATCTGAAATGAATTTTTCGTTTATTGCAGTCGGTATCCAAAGATCCAGTCCATCCTTCAGCATACCGTTCATTGATATTCCGAACAATGTAAAGACGACCCCGGCGCAGATAAAGACCTTTATTCCCGTGTAAGTTTTTTCGTTTTTTTCGTCTATTCCTACGTTTATTTCCTCTATGTGTTCGGACAGACCGCCAAACAAAAAAAAGAGAACGACGGATGTAAAAATAAGCACAGAACCACAGGAAGCAAACGAGAGTCTCCAGCCTGAAAGCTTCAATGTGAGCGCACATATAAGATAGCAAAGCACAGTTCCGACAGGAATTGTAGCAGATAGGGCAGCTCCTGCCTTTTGGCTTATATCTCTCGTCGTGTATCGCGACACAGCGCGTATTATTGAAGGCCACAGCATTGAACAAAAGAAGCCGCATGCCGCCCACACCGCGCAGAACGCATATCCGTTTGAGGAAACACCCATAAGCATGTCCATACAACCGGCACCGCACAGTCCCGCGCATATCATATATCTCGGATGTATACGGTCTCCGAGATATCCGTTCACAAGCTGTCCAACCGCATAAACTATAAGGAAGAGAGTTCCGGCAGTTCCGCCAACTGTTTTCGTTATCACTCCGTCAGATATCATATCAGAAAAACAGACCGAAAGCGTTTTTTTACCGATATAAACGGTAGTATACGCCGCCATGCAAAGAAGCGAAAGAAACCACGATTTTTTCTCGTATTCAGTAAGCTTTTTTTTCATAATCCCTCGGATGTGTGTATTAAATCATTTCATATGCACACGAATCAAATATTTCACATTCCGCACCGCATATTTTCTCCACAAGCTCCGCAAGAATGCGGCATATCGGTGCTTCCGTATGATAATGACCCGCTTCAATCGTTATAAGTCCCTCTTCAGCGGCGTCCGAAGCCATATTGTAACCTGCGTCTCCGGTCACAAAAACATCGCACCCTGCGTAAAGCGCGGGATACACTAAGCTTTTTCCGTCTCCTCCGCAGAATGCGGCGCGCTTAACCGTGCGCGAGAGATCGCCGCTCACGCGGACAGCACGGCATCCGAGTTTTTCGCGCACGAGAGATGCAAACTCCCCCGCGCTCATATTCTTGTGAATATCGGCTATACGTCCGAGATCGTGTGCTTCCTCATCTCCGAATTTACCGCACGGTTCAAAGCCGAGAGTCCTGCAAAGAGTGTCATTGACTCCGCCGTCAGCCGCGTCAAGTCTCGTATGGAACGAAAGAACGCTTATTCCGTTTTTTATTGTTTTTACAGTTTTTGCACCGTAAAGAGTTTCACCGCTCACAGATTTCATTCCTCTGAAAATCATAGGATGATGCGTCACTATTGTGTCGGCTCCGCATTTTACGGCATAATCTATCACATTCATCGTCGCGTCAAGCGCGACAAGTACGCGCTTGACTTCCGCTTCTGTATCTCCGGATACAATTATGCCGTCGTTATCCCAATCGCAGGAAAGAGAACGCGGACAAAATTCGCTTATTTTCTCATGAAGCATGAAAACCGTCATTTCATTCTCCCCGTTTTTCTTTTTATCATTATTTCTTGTTTAAAAGCTTCTTTATTTCCGTAAGGCAAAGTTCTTCTTTTGAAGAGCAAAGACCGCCTTTTTTCATTCCGTCTATTTTTACTTCAAGCTTTTTTTCAAACTTTGCAGCGTATTTTTCAAAAAGAGGCTCTCTTTTTGCTATATTTATCCGTCCGAGCATAAGTTCGACGTCACTGTACTCCTCACGTTTTCCGGTGTGTTCAGCAAGGATGCATGAATATATCCTGCCGCCTGCCGCGCATAGCTTTTCGTCAAGTATGGAAAAACCGTTTTCAGCCAAATACCTTCTGAGAGCGTCTCCCATAGTCATCGGCTGAAGTATGACTCTGACCCCATCCTTTTTTGCATACTCCGATCTATCAATAATATCCGCGATGAGTTCTCCTCCCATGCCGCAGATCAAGATATCTGAAACGCCGTCACGCACGCACTCTCCGTCATCTATTCCATCCGCCGGCAAAAAGCGCATCTTTTCGGAGAGGGCGTAGCGTTTTGCATTCTCCTGCGCTCGTTCAAGCGGACCGTTGTTTATATCAGACGCCGCCGCAAAAGATGATATCCCGTTTTGAAGAAGGTAGAGCGGAACATATGCATGATCCGTGCCTACATCAAGCGCGACGGACCCTTTTCGTACCATAGAAGCCGCGCATAACAGTCTGGCGTCAAGATTCACTTTCAGATTCTTTTCTTTCATAATTATCTCGATTTTCTCTCAGAAGCTATCAAAAGCAAACTTTTTCACGCAAAAATTACGGGGAGGCGTCTTTCCGTATTACGGAAAAAACTGCTCCCCGACAAATTTTGTGCAACGATTATTTTTTTGAAGCAAAATACGCATTTAGCTTTTTAATAAGCTCATCGGCGTCAACTCCGTGAACGTCGCAGGCTTCTTCAACCGATTCCATTCTTGACACGGGGCAGCTGATACAGTGCATTCCGCTTTCAAGAAAAATATCCGCTGTATTTTCGTCAAAATCTACGATGTCGCCGATTATCGTTTCCTTTGTTACTTCCATTTTTTTGTTCCTCCTAACATTCAGTTGGCTTTTTTTACTTCAACAGGATCCGGAACGGTAACTTTTTCAATATCCGCCCCGAGCGCTTTGAGTTTAGCGCATATATTATCATACCCGCGTTCGATGAGTCTTATTTCTGATATCTCGGTTCTTCCGCGACATGCAAGAGCCGCTATCATAACAGCTACTCCTCCTCGTAAGTCTGTCGCTATAACCGGAGCCGGAGTTAACGGCGTGCCGCCCTCTATAACGACTATACGCCCGTCAACTTTGATCTTCGCGCCCATGCGCTTTAATTCTTCAATATATCTGAAACGGTTATCGAAAATACTCTCGTTAACGTAACTCGTTCCGTCGGCAAAACAGAGAAGCGCCGCCATCTGCGGGTGCATATCTGTCGGGAATCCGGGGTACGGGAGAGTTTTCACCGTTGTTTTCTTTATTTTAGCTCCCGAAGTTACGTGAACTGCATCGTCAAATTCTTCTACCGTTGCGCCTACTTCTTCAAGCTTTGCGGAAACCGATTCGAGGTGCTTCGGTATAACATTGTTTATTCTCACCGAGCCTCCTGTCGCCACTGCCGCCACCATGAACGATCCGGCTTCTATCATATCGGGAATGATCGCGTATGTGCATCCGTGAAGAGCGGGCACGCCTTTTATTTTTATGACGTCCGATCCGGCTCCCGTTATCATCGCGCCGCAGGTATTAAGAAAGTTTGCACAGTCAACAATATGCGGCTCACGCGCGGCGTTATCAATTATTGTAGTTCCATCCGCAGTAGCTGCGGCTATCATCACGTTCAGCGTCGCTCCCACGCTTGTGAGATCGAAAAATATATTTGCCCCATGCGGTTTTCCGTCGGATTCTATTTCAATGTATCCGCCTTCGGTGTTTACACATCCGCCCAAAGCTTCAAATCCTTTTATGTGTTGGTCAATCGGACGTACTCCGAAATTGCATCCGCCGGGAAGACCGACTCTCGCACGTCCGAAACGTCCGAACTCTGCGCCTAAAAGATAATACGATCCTCTTATCTTGCGTACTAACTCATAATCCGATCTTCCGGGTTCAACGTTCGTGCAGTCTATTTCATAAGTGGTAGGAGCGAGCATTTTTATCTCAGCTCCGATACCGCGTAAAATTTCAAACGAATATGTTATATCGCTTATTGCGGGAATGTTTTCAAGTACGCATTTTCCCTTTACAAGCACACAGGAATATATTATCGGCAGAGCCGCATTTTTAAATCCCGAGATCTCCACCTGACCAAAAAGCGGAGCACCTCCGTTTATAACTATTTTTTCTATATATATTACCGAGCCTTTCTAAAGAGCCGGAAGTTTTCGCAAATTATCCCGAAAAACGCACCGCGCGGTATGTTTGGCGGCAAACATAAAAATCTGAATTTTTTATGTCCGTATAAAAAGATACAAGTATATTATAACAGTTTATGTGCAATAATAAAAGAGTTTTCTGAATGATTTTCACAAAATTAATAGTTTGTGGGAAATTTGCATAATGCTTCCACATTTCATTCTGTTGTTTTTGTATATAACGTTCCATCTATGGCATTATAAATTAATTTTTCACCGTTATCGATACGTATTTGCCAGCATGGGATAAGGCAAAAGTCATCCGCGTCGCCGAAAAAATACAAAGAATAACAAAAATCAACCGACGATATACGAATTCCGTTCTCCTTGTC
>CAKSJC010000137.1 GCA_934462885.1 uncultured Eubacteriales bacterium
AGCTTCTTCCTCACCGTGAGTACCGTTTGTTTCGTTGTAAACAAGACGTTCAACGATGCGTCCTTTAAGAAGATGCTCTTCAACGATCTCGGGTATATCGTCAGTAGTTACCTGACTGTAAAATGTTCCTTCCGGGTAAATGATCATGATCGGGCCGAGAGCGCAGAGACCGAAACATCCGGTCTGAACTATCTTGACTTCCTCATCAAGCCCTTTGTTTCTTAGCTCCTCAGCGAGCTTTTCACGGATAGCACGGCTTCCGGAAGAGGTACATCCGGTACCGCCGCATACCAGTACATGAGAACGAATCATAAGTTTATATCCTCCTAAAGATTATAGCTTAACTGCGCCGATTGTATATTCGGTAATAACTTTACCGCCCTTGATGTGCTTTTCGATAACTTCCTTGGCACGGTCGGCTGTCATTTTTACGTAAGTAACTTTTTCCTTGTCCTTTTCATACACTTCAACAACCGGCTCGTACTGGCAGATTCCGATGCAGCCTGTCTGGGATACCGTTACTTTGTCGGAGAGACCTGCTTCCGATATTCCCTCGACGAAAGCGTTAAGAACAGGGCGTGCTCCCGCTGCAATACCGCAGGTTGCCATACCGACAACTATACGTATATCTCCGCTGGATGTACGGACAGCGACTTTGTCCTGCATCTTAGCCTTTATGGCCATAAGTTCTTCGATTGACTTCATAGTGTTTTTCCTTTCACGTTTGTTTTATATAAATATTTTTTTGCAAAACGTTATATATTGTTTTTCTCGTGGTTTTCGGGGTTTCTGGTGTTTCCGTGTTTTTCCCTATTTTTTGATTTCTCGTGATCTCCCGTTTCTCTCGGCAATTCCGGCTTCTTATTCCGCGTATTATTTTTTCGCGTTAAGCTCGTCGTACTGTTCAGCGAGATATCCTCCTATCCACTGAAGTATTTCCGGCTCCGAAAGCTCGATATCTCCGAGTACTTCGCGTATCTCCGCGCATGAAAAACGCACTTCTCCGTTTTTCATCTTATGCGTATAGGTAAAGTTGATACCCGGCGCGCCTTGTATAAGAGTTTTTACAGTTTCGATCATGTCTCCGAGCGGGATAAAATCTATATGATTTTTTCCGAATTTTGCCTCGGTAGTCGTGCCGTGCTTCTCGGGATCGTCATTTTTTGAAACTGACGTAACCTTAACGTATCCTCCGGTCATTTCGGCGAGCATTTTCAAAAAAGGGATTCCGAGTCCGACTTTTCTCGTCTTGCGCGTGGTAAAAAACGGATCTGAAAGCCGCTCAAGCTGTTCCTTCGTCATTCCGCAGCCGTTGTCGGAAACGGAAAAGTAAAGCCATTCGTCGTCTTCCGTGAGAGTAATATGTATTTCCGTAGCGCCTGCTCTGACCGAATTCATCGTTATGTCGAGAACATATAGTGAAAGCTCGTCCATAATTTCTCCTTTTCTGACGTCACGTTGATGTTTTCCCCAAAAGGTAATCAATTAGGCTGTTCCTCACTTTATCGGAGGAATACGGTTCGTCGTCAAGCTCTATCGAAAAATCCGCTTCCGCGATGTTCCACAGGTAGTGCGCGTCAGATGATACGGCGCGGGACAATGTTTTGGTTATCGGGCATCTTTCGCGATACTCTTCGTCTGCGGAAGCGTCGTTCAGTTCATACGCAGTGAACCTCGGTTCATCCGGAAACGTACCGAGAACGGCTATTATGCCGTTCGACTGTCTGTCGATATGCGCCGGATAACACACGCCGCCTCTTTTTACAACCTCGACGAACGCTTCTTCAATAGTCAGCGTCGTTGCGTTGAGAAGAAGATTCTCTATCTCCCCGGCAACATTATCCTCGTCGTCGATTATGTGCTGATGCCCGAAAATTTCAGGATTGTTCGGAAACGGTATCATCCGTTCTTCTACAAAGCGGTCGAACTCCATGGCGTCGTCGAGACTTCGGAAGAGGCACACGAGATGTATATCCTCCGCCGTCGTCAGTTCCATTCCGGGAATAGGGATAAGACCGTTTTTTTTCGCCGCCTTAAAGAACGCCGGGCAATTTTTTGAGGAATTATGATCTGTAAGCGCTACTATCTGCAATCCGTTTATGCTTGCCATACCCGCGATATTAGCGGGAGTCATATCGTCGTCTCCGCACGGAGACAGACAGGAATGAATATGCAAATCGCAGTAATACCTACTCATTTTAATTCCTCGCCTTTAACTCCTCGGCGACTTTCGCGCAAAGCTCATAAACCGTCTGCTCCGAGGAAAGAACGCATATTCCGTTATCCTCTGCGGCTGAAAGCGCATCCGGAAACAATTCAACTCCCTCTGCAAGCAAAACGGCTGACGCCTCTGTAAGGCTTGCTACCGCTATGACGTTAGAATTTGACATAATGGTAATCCAGAGATTGTCAAGCTTAACGTGGCTCATCGCGCGGCTGAGAAGATCTCCGGCGTATACGCCGCAAAACTCTCTGTCCGTCGGATCCCCGCATACTACTTTTAATGAAAGCCTGTCGCACAGTTCGGAGAGAAGCATCCGATCACCTCCGTTATTTTATTTCCCGATTGTTTTCATCGGTGTTTGTCTCTTTCTTTTTTTCGCCGTTTGAGTTTCCGTTCGGCGGGAATTTTTTCAGCTCGCCAAGAAGTGAGCTGTTCTTATTTTCTTCGAGGTATTTATGGAACAGCTTACGCATTATAACGGTACACTCGTCGACAGTAGTCTCGCCTTTTACTATATCCTCCGCAAACGCCATACAGGTCGGAGCGCCGCATGAGCCGCAGTCGATCTTTGGAAGTTTTTCCGTTATTTCCTCGATCTCCCTCATCATTTTTCTTGCCGTTTTTTTATCGTCCGAGAGAAGCTGCGAGGGATTGTACTCAATCTTGTTTTCATTGAAGAATTTATCGGGTATCCACTCGCTCGCCGGTCTGTTCGGCGAAACGGGCAAGTAACGCTTTAAATTCTGAAGCCTTGCCTGAGCTATATACGGGTTTGAAACGGTCATGGCTCCGCCCACGCATCCGCCTGAGCAGACGTTCAACTCAACAAAATCAAGCTTTGAAAAATCCTCATTGTCTATCTGATCGAGAACCCTTATGCAGTTTTCGATCCCGTCTGCAGCAAGATAGCGCTCGTTGAAAATTGCCGTTGATTCTCCCCCGGTTGTCGCCCAGCCGATTCCGACCATTCCCGATTCCGTCATCTCAAGCGGTTCATCTCCAAACTTCTTCATTTTATCGAGAAGTTCAAAGTAAACGTCGCGCACGGAGACAACGGCGTCTATATAGTTTCGCTCTCGCGCAAAATCGTTTTTCACGTAACTGACCTTTGCCGGGCAAGGAGAGATAAAGATAATTCCGATATCCTCATCCGTAAGATCCGGATGCTCGTTTTTCGCTTTTTCTCTTGCAAGGCACGCCGCTATATCGACAGGCGGCAGAATCGGCATGACATTTTCACACAGGAAAGGGTAATTCATACTGATTATCCTTGTTATTGCCGGGCAGGCCGAGCTGATGAGGGGCTTTTTTATATCAGTTCTTTTTATGTACTGTCTTGTGTAAGCCGAGACAAGCTCCGCCGCGCACGCGACTTCGAAAACATCGTCAAATCCCATTTCAAGTAAGCCTTTTATAATGTAACCGATGTTTTCCATATTAGCGAACTGACCGTACAGCGAAGGCGCGGGAAGCGCTATCGAATACTTATAATCCCCGATACACGAAAGCGGGTCATGGTTTGCTTTTTTTGCCTTATACGGACAGGCTTTTATGCACTCTCCGCAGTCTATACATTTATCCGAAGAAATTACTGCCCTTCCGTCTCTGATACGGATAGCTTCCGTCGGACATCTTTTCAGGCAGTTTGTGCATCCCTTGCATTTACTGACGTCAAGGGACACCGAATGTTTGTAATTCTTTTTCATAAGCGCCTCGATTCAAAGAGACACCGATAAAATCAGAGGTTTATCTTCATTGTTATCGTGGTACCCTCTCCGATTTTTGTATCAATATTCATGTAATCGGTGTATTTTTTCATGTTCGGCAGTCCCATTCCCGCACCGAAGCCGAGAGCTCTGATATTTTCCCGCGCTGTGGAGTATCCCTCCTGCATCGCAAGCTCAACGTCTGCGATACCCGGTCCGTGGTCTGCAAGGACTATCACAATTTCATCGTCAAGAACATCGACGTCGGCGACTCCTCCGTTTGCGTGAATCACCATGTTGATTTCTCCCTCATACATTGCGATAGCGACGCGGCGGATGATATCCGGATGATACCCCATTTGGCGGAGTTTTTTCTTAACCAAAACCGACGCTTCGCCTGCCGAGGAAAAATTTTCACCGTCAACGTCAAAATGAAAGCTGATTTTTTCAGGCATCTTTTTCACCGCTCTTTTTTCCGAGTCCTCGGCTGTATAGATATCCGCTGGCCTCAAACGCGCGCAGCGCTGTTTTCATAACGACTATTCCAAATTCTTTCGCAAGTTCGACCATTTCTTCCGTCGGAGTTTTATCTCTGACGAAAACTATACAAACCATGTCCATCATATTAGCTGTCCTTATGACCTGTGAATTTACAAGTCCGGTAATAAGAACGCCTTGATCCTTAACATATGCGAGAACATCGCTCATCATGTCGCTGCAGCACGCGGAATAAACTTCGTTTTCGAGATTCTCTTCCCCGCAAATGAGCTTTGCGTCAAGAATATCTTTTATTTCTCTTATTTTCATGTCAGCCCCCGTTCCGCCTTATCGGCAATTCTTCAAGTTCTGTTTTTCGCCCGGTTCTTGAACATATGTGCGGAAGATATCGGTACCTGTCGCGGAGAAAAAACTCTAAGGCTATCGCTTTGCCGTTTTTCCCGAACTTTTCATAACACAGTGCCGTTTCAACCGCGCGGTCGATTTCATCTTTATCGTCAGGACCTCCGCCTTATTTTTATTTGAGTACGGATCTTCCCGAACGATCTGAATTTTCTGCGTCATTTTATCATAAACAAATCTGCCGAAAGCCTGTCGGCACACGCCGTTTATCGTGCAGTCGTTTATGCTGAAAAGGATTACAAATTAATTTGAGTTTCAGGTTTAAGCCTGATATTTTGCAAGTATATCGTCAAGCATGGAAGGCTCAAGTCTTCCGTATACATCTTCGCCGATTGTCAAAACGGGAGCAAGACCGCATGCGCCGATGCATCTC
>CAKSJC010000138.1 GCA_934462885.1 uncultured Eubacteriales bacterium
TATTACCACCACTCAATGGTAAAAGCTGCACCTCGGAGGTTGTGCGTATGCGCAACCTCGGGAGTGGGGCGGTTTTTTTCAATTATTGGCTGAAAATTATCCCCACTCGACGGTAAAGCTGCACCTCGGAGGTTGTGCGTATGCGCCAACCTCGCGAGTGGGGCGGTTTTCTTTAATTATAGCTGCACATTATCCCCACTCGACGTTTACCATTTTCTTTTATCAATACAATAAAAGCTCAGTTTAACATCTCATGTATCGCGCGGAGATCATCCGCGCATTTTTCCCGCATCTCCGCGGCTCGCTCGGAAAGTTTTTCGCGTATGGCGGAGCTGTCGCGCACTATCGTATCGGACATCAAGACGATTTTTACTTCGATATCGGGTTCGCTTTTCAAGTCGATGCAGCACTCCTGCGATAGCGCCGACATCATAGAACGTACTTTCGGATCGTATGAAAGTCCGATCACGGGAACGGCTGCGGCAGCCGCGAAAATAACGGAATGAAGCCTCATTCCGATGAGAAACTCAGACGAAGATAGTATCCCGATAAGCTCGGAGGCGGATTCCGGAACATATACGGCTCCGCCCACGGAGCAGGCAAACTCGCGGCAAATGTCAAGGTCGCGGGAGTTCTGCATCGGTATGATAAGAGGCATGAGCGAGTATTTGTCGCGGATAGCGCGGCACGCTACGGCAATCTTTTCAAAAACAGACGGATCGGTAAACGGGCGCAGAGAGACGGAGAAGAATTTCTTCCCTTCAAGAGAGAGCGCGGTGAGCAGTTCCTGCACGCGCTCGTTTTTGCACGCTCCGATAAGAAACGCCGGGTCAGCCGTTACCGCAATCTTGTCGCCGGGAACGCCAAGCGATATCAGCTCCGCTTTTGAGTCCGCGTCACGCACTGAAACATAGTCGGCTTTTTCTATAACGGAGGCCGTTATTTTTTTATTCCGCTCGTCGGAAATAGGGCCTATACCGTTTGCGAGAACGCAAACGCGGCATCCGACGCGCTCCGCAAGCCGTATAACTCCGGCGTAATACTTCAGACTGCGGCGGCTCGTTGCGTCTTGCAGGAGGCTTCCGCCGCCTGAAATGAGGAGCTTGGCGTGTTTCAGCTCGCTCGGAACCGAGAACAGGTTAAATCTTGAAACGCAGTTCAGCCCTGTACGGCGCGCGTCCTTTTTCGGGGATTTTGTGAACGCCGTAATCTTTACTCCGGGAACCTCACGCGAGACAGAAGATGCGATTATATCAAGGAGACTCTCGTCTCCGAGATTTCCGAATCCGTAATAGCCGCTGAGCGCCACGTCGCCGTGACCGTTAAACGGAACGGGAGAAGCAAGCGTCTTTTTATACATTTCCAAGTAGTCGCACGCCATACGCCGCGCGGTGTAGCGTTCTTCTATGAAAGCTCGGTTAAAATCTCCCATCGCGGAAAGCTCCTCAGGAGTTCGCGTGAGAAGTGCGGACAGATCGGAGAACATATGCTCTTCATCCTCAACGTCAAAGCCGCGGCAGCAGAAGTTCGTGAGAACCGCAGTCTCTGTCTTTGTTTTGTCAAAAATACCGAGAGAACCTTGGTTCCCCGCAATGATAACGGGCTTAGAAGCAGACATTGCCTCAAGTGCGGAGCGGGATACCCCGACAAAAACAGTAGCCGAAGCGAGATATTCGTTCGTATTCGAAACGGCTCCCGTGACAGTTATCAGTTTCCTGCCGGAAATTCTGTTTATTTCTTCGGATTTCTCTTTAATATCGTCAAAACGGTTTCCTCCTCCTACGATGATTATATCGCAGTCGGGAAATTTTTCGGCGATCTTTGGCGCGATATTAATAATTCTGTACGCCGGATCCGCGCGATCCTCATCAAGACGGCTCATATAAACGATACGCCGCCTGTCCGGAGAAAGTTCATGAGCTTTTAGTATCCCGTCAAACGGGATATCTTTCGAAAACTTTTTCGTGTCCACTCCGTTTATCGTAACGCTGATTCTGTCGCGCGGATATTTGTACTCCGAAACCATATAATCAGCGATATCGTCGGAAACTGCCATTACGTATTCGCCCCATCTGGCAATTCTGCGCCACAGAGGATTTACGGAAAAATTCAAATGCGCGGTAGTGACGAAGCGGAATTTCATCTTATCAAAAAGCATTCCGCAGATGAACGCCGGGATACGCGCGTGAGCGTGTACGATATCGAAATTTCCCTTTTCTATGAGCTCTTTAAGTCCTCTGTATGATGCCGCGACCGAAGCCGGTTTTTTTGTGTTTAACGGGAGAGTGACGTGTTCGATACCGAATGAAGTAAGCTCATCGGCGTAAACACCGCCGAAAGAAGCGAGAACAACTTCCTCGCCCATCTTTTTTAACTCCCGGCACAGCTCCAGAATGTGAGTTTCGGCTCCGCCGATGTTCATCGACATTGTGACCATTAAAATTTTCATATCCTTTACCGCTTCTTTCCTGATTTTTTGTTTTGCGGAGGTCTTTTGTTTTTCATGTTTTTATCGGAGCCGCGCGCGCTTTCTTTATTTGAGCGATCTTTCGTGCCGTGTGAAAAGTTTTTCCTATCTCGCTCCGCACCGAACTCGTTTGTCCGCGTGCGTGAAGCTGCTTTTTCGGCGTTTTGCGAACATGACGTTTTCTTTGCATTTTTGCCGCCCGCTAAAGAGCTGTTTCCTTTTTTGGATCCAGAATCCTTTTTTGAGCGTTTATTTCTTAATATTTCCTCACTCTCGGACGAGCGGCGTTTCTTCTGTTTATCCGCATTTTCGGGAGGGTTGAAGCGTCCTCCTTTTCCCGCAAGAAGCGCGCGCAAATATTCTTTTCCCTCATCGGAGCAATAGTTCATTGCCTCGTATATCTTCCGTCTGTTTTCGGGTTTTCTCCACTGGAGAAGCGCACGCTGGAGCTGTTTTTCGCGATAATCGGTAGACGTGTAAACTTCACGTCCCGTAAACGGATCTATTCCCGTATAATACATAACGGTAGACGCCGTTCCCGGAGTCGGGTAGAAATCCTGCACCTGCTCCGGTGCAAGTCCGATCTCCTTTGTATAAAGCGCGAGACGCGCCGCGTCGTCCATGGTGCATCCGGGGTGACTCGACATGAGGTACGGAACGAGATACTGCTCTTTTCCGCACTCGGCGGAAAGGCGCATATATTTTTCTCTGAATTTGTCGTATACTTCGACGCTCGGCTTTCCCATCATCCTTAAGGCGTTCGGCGCGCAGTGTTCGGGAGCGACCTTGAGCTGACCGCTCACATGATCACGCACGAGTTTGCGGAAAAATTCGTCTGAGCTGTCCGCCATCATGTAATCAAAGCGTATTCCCGAACGGATGAAAACTTTCTTTACGCCGGGAACCGCTTCTATACCGCGCAAAAGGGATATATATTCGGAGTGATCCGCTATGAGGTTTTTGCACGGTTTCGGGAAGAGACAGCGTTTGGCTGGGCAGATGCCGTATTTTAACTGTTTTTCGCACGAAGGTCCCCGAAAATTTGCGGTGGGACCGCCGACGTCGTGGATATATCCCTTAAAATCGGGCATTTTTGTTATGAGCTTTGCTTCCGCGACGCAGGACTCTATACTTCTTGATCTGACAGAACGCCCTTGATGGAACGCTATCGCGCAAAAATTGCATCCGCCGAAGCACCCTCTGTTGTGAGTTATCGAAAACTTTACCTCGGAAATCGCGGGAACGCCGCCCATTTCCTCGTACATAGGGTGATATGCGCGCATATACGGAAGAGCATAAACTTTATCAAGTTCCTCACGCTCAAGCGGAGGCTGCGGGGGATTTACGACAAGCATCCTGTCGTCGTAATATTCAACAATTGCTTTTCCCGATATTGCGTCGTTGTTCTCGTACTGTAACTTAAACGCTTTTGCATAAGCGCGTTTATCCTCTTTAAGCTCGTCGTAGGTGTAACCGACTGGCGCGCCGTTTTCATCAGATCCCGCGGCGCAATCGTAAGATATTTTTTCACCGATTTTTGAAAGATATGCCGTTCCGCGCACATCCCGTATTTTTTTCACGGGAATTCCGCGAGATAACAGCTCCGCAAGACGGACGACGGAATGTTCGCCCATGCCGTACATGAGTATATCGGCGCGCGAGTCGACAAGTATAGAGCGGCGTACACGGTCGCTCCAGTAGTCGTAGTGAGCGAAGCGGCGGAGAGAAGCTTCAAGTCCGCCGATGAGGATCGGGATATCGCCGTATGCCTCGCGTATTTTGTTGCAATACACGATGACCGCGCGGTCGGGGCGAAGGCCTGCTTTGCATCCGGGGCTGTAATAGTCCTCACTTCGGCGCTTTTTCGCGGCGGTATAGTGAGCTACCATTGAGTCGATATTCCCGGAGGAGACAAGAAAAGCGAGTCTCGGTTTCCCGAATTTTTTGAAGTTTTCCGCGCTTCTCCAGTCGGGCTGACACATCATCGCGACGCTGAAGCCGTGAGCTTCAAGTACACGAGAGATTATCGCAGCCCCGAACGAGGGATGATCCACGTATGCGTCTCCGTTTACGTAAACAAAGTCGGGCTGACCGTCAAGTTCCCACGGCTCTGTCGGCATAAATCCATGATTTTTGATCTGTTCCATTTTTTCCGTTCCTGATTGTAATTTTTAGCTGCACATACGAAGCAAGCTGAAAATATATATATGTGTTTCTTAAACCAAAGTCTCCGCCCGGAGTTTTGCTTGCCGTTCGTGCGGCGGGCAAAACTCGCGTACACAACCGGCTAAGGGAGCGTCTCGGTTTTCGTTTATGTTGTGTACATTATACCATAGCGACGCCGAAAACAAAAGAGGAGAGCGGTGAAAAAAGTGAGAACACGCCTCTTTTTTAAAAAGCAATAAGCCTTCGGAAAGCTCTGTCGGGGCGATCTGCCGAAGATTTCATCATGAACAGAATCACTTTTCGTTTTTCGAAGCTGCCTTTGTCTCCCCAAACACCTTTGCACATCAAAAAAAGAGATACCGTTTGGGCATCTCTTTTAAGCAGCTTGTATTCGGTTAACAGCTTCGGAAAAGTTTGTTCTTGCCGCCGTTTGTAAGCTCTGCGGCGTTTTGTCATATGTCGTTTAAAAACAAAAAAGCGGATTACGGGGCTCGAACCCGCCACCTCAACCTTGGCAAGGTTGCGCTCTACCAA
Source organism: uncultured Eubacteriales bacterium (assembly GCA_934462885.1). Lineage (GTDB taxonomy): Bacteria > Bacillota > Clostridia > Oscillospirales > CAG-272 > UMGS1696. The sequence continues at coordinate 5,168 of CAKSJC010000138.1, forward strand.
ATGAGCTAAATCCGCATT